>JAZQNC010000166.1:0-4225 GCA_045627165.1 Eubacteriales bacterium | reverse complement strand
AATCCTTGTCGGTTTTGTAATAACCGTTTCCGTATCTGCAAATACCTCTTCAAGTCTTTTTGCCGTCTACATTCTTAATGCCGCATGTGTAGCGGCAGGCGAAGCCGTGGTATGCTGGGGATTGGGCATTCCGCTGATATTTGTCCTCGAAAAGCTTACAAAACACCTTCCGACAAAAAACGATTATAACTGATGACATTATTATTCTGATATAAGAAAGATTATCAATATGCCGAACAATGAAGTTAAACTGGCCGTAATCCCCGCAGCAGGGCTCGGTACAAGAATGCTGCCTATCGCTCACGCGGTATGCAAAGAGATGCTGCCTATTGTTGACCGTCCCGCAATATCATATCTTGTTGAGGAAGCGGTCAAGTCCGGTATCACGGATATACTTATCATTACCAACCGCGATAAGGACGCTATCGAGGACTATTTTGACTTTTCACCCGAATATGAGACGCGCCTCACCGCATCGGGCAAGCTGAATGAAGTAAAATATATCCGCGATACCGCAGAGAGTGCCAATATCTATTTTCTGCGTCAGCACGAAGCAAGAGGTCTCGGTCACGCGGTACGGCGCGCAAAGACCTTTACCGGCAATGAACCTTTCGTAGTGATGTACGGAGACGATATAATATTCTCCGAAAAGCCGGTCTGTGTTCAGCTTGCGGAAGCTTATAATTCTTACGGACTTCCGTCAGCTGCGGTCAAAGAGGTTTCTCCTGAGCTTGTCAGAAAATACTGTACTCTCGGCGTTACCAGACTGTCCGATACTGTCTACCGCGTATTTGACATGATCGAGAAACCCACCGATGAGCAGATCATGTCGCTTTATTCCGTTCTCGGACGTGTTCTTCTCACTCCAGTGATTTATGATATTCTCGATGAAATTCCTTATGGCGCAGGAGGCGAGCTTCAGCTTACCGATGCTATGGGTGTGCTCAGCCGCTCTGTTCCCGAAGGAGGAATGACCGCCGTCGATTTCGAAGGCAAGCGTTATGATATGGGTTCAAAGCTTGGATTTCTTATGGCAAATATTGACCGCGGAGTGCAGAATGAACAGCTCGGCGATGACCTGAAGGCTTATCTGCGAGAGCTGGTAAGCAATGATTTCAGAATAAAGTAACGGAGATCAATATGGACAGAGTATCGAAGGACAATTATTATCTTGATATCGCTCAGACCGTAGCCGAAAGAGGTACCTGCCTCAGAAAGCATTACGGCGCGATCATCGTAAAAAATGACGTTATTATTTCCACCGGATACAACGGAGCTCCGAGAGGCAGAACAAACTGCTGTGATACGGGAAGCTGTATCCGTGAAAAGCTAAACGTTCCGCGCGGTGAAAGGTATGAGCTGTGCCGTTCGGTTCATGCGGAAGCAAACGCCATAATCTCGGCGTCCCGCGAACAGATGCTCGGTTCGTCGCTGTATATTGCCTGCACGGATCCCCAAAACGGTAAACTTGTCTCTGACACCTGCAGCTGTTCCATGTGCAAGCGTCTTATCATCAATGCAGGAATCACCACCGTTATCATCAGAGATACGGCAGACGATTACCGTGTCATAGACGTCAACGACTGGATCGAAAACGACGAAAGCCTTAAGGGAACCTTCGGGTATTGATTATTTTATTTCTGAGGTATACTGTAAATGAAAAAGTTCGGTTATCTTTCCCTCCTTACCGCTGTTCTGATTCTCTGTTCTTCTGTTCTTTCTTCCTGCGGAGGTCTGCACAAGGTCGTATATGACAACGGTTACTATATTGACCGCACAAACGGCATAAAATATATCTGTGCTCCCGTATCCTATGAGCCCACAGCCGTTGGAGAGGAATACGCGAAGTGCGGAGATACGGTATTGTACACTATCCCTGACACAGACCCCAAGCTCTGGATCACCGAACAGTATGAAGGCATAGGCGGTCTGTACTATGCCGAGGGCGTTGTTTTCCCTTCTCTTTCAAATTTTGAAGCCGATTCCATCATTGTGTGTTCTTCCGAAGTTCTTACCATCGGTATCGGTGTTATCGAGGATGCGGATGTCATTGCCCAAGTAGTGGATGCAATGGATAGTGGCGAAGAAGCTGTCCCCGCAGAAACCTCCGCGAGATATTTCCTTAAATTCGCATCATCAAAATATCCCTGGATGTATTACAGCGTGGTATATATAGCGGGCGCCGACGGAAGCCACTATCTGTATGACCGTGACACAAAGCGCACTATTGAGATAGGCTCTGTCATTTCCGACATACTTCCCGATGCGTGATCTATCTGTTATGTATGAAACCACGAATGAATTCCATATTGCCGATGCATCGCATGGCGATATTGAGAAGATAGCTGAGATCGAGAATCAGAGCTTCTCTTCTCCTGCATCTGTGGGAGATTTTGAATCGCTGCTGGCTAATGAAAACACTGTCTTTATATGCGCAAAATGCTCGCATGAGCTTCAGGCGCTGTATGATGACAGAATATATACAGCCGGTGAAGGAAGTATTTCCGGATTTGCCATAATGCTGTGTGTACCTGCATCCTTTTCGGAAAGCGATAACAGTATCGTTTTCGGCTGTGCCGATATAGTTGATGTTGCGGTATCTCACGCGCTCAGAAGACGAGGACTCGGAAGGCTTCTTATGGAAAAGCTCATAACCGAGGCAAAACAGAAGTTTGTTTCTACCGTCATGCTTGAAGTGCGGAAATCTAATGCTGCCGCCCGTTCCCTTTACTCTTCTCTCGGATTTCGTGAGGTTGGAATAAGAAAAAATTATTACTCACTTCCGCGTGAAGACGCAATACTCATGAATCTGGAAATTTCTCCGGATGAAATGATCGGATTTGATTTTAACAGGGTATAATATAATGCGTATTCTTGCTATTGAAAGTTCATGCGACGAGACCTCTGCCGCTGTCGTTGACATGACAGAGGAACACAGACTGATTCTCTCCGACAGAATCGCTTCTCAGATAGAGATCCACAAGCTTTACGGCGGTGTAGTGCCGGAAATTGCCGGTCGCGCTCATTGTGAAGCCATATCGGGTCTTACCTATGGGGCTCTTGAGGATGCGGGCTGCACTATGGATGATATTGACGCGGTTGCCGTTACAAATCATCCCGGCCTTATCGGAGCATTGCTTGTGGGAGTGAGCTTCGCCAAGTCTCTCGCATGGTCATACGATAAGCCTCTCATCGCGGTTCAGCATATCCGCGGTCACGTTGCGGCTAATTATCTGGCGCATCAGGAGCTTAAGCCGCCTTTCCTCGCTTTGGTCGTGTCCGGTGGTCATACATCTTTGATTGATGTGCGGAGTTATACCGATTTTGTTACGATAGGACGCACCCGCGACGACGCCGCCGGCGAGGCATTCGACAAAGTAGGACGCAAGATAGGACTTCCCTACCCGGGAGGCGCTGAATTTGACCGCCTTTCCTATCTGGGTAATAAGCAGGCATTGAAGTTTCCCTCTGCCGCTATTTCCGGCGATACGCTTGATCTTTCGTTCAGCGGTCTCAAAACCTTCGTTATCAATTATCTCAATACATCAGCTCAGAAGGGTGAAGAAATCGTTCGTGAAGACATCGCGGCATCCTTCACCGACGTTGTTGTCAGGTCGCTTCGCGGACGTGTCGAAAAGGCGAATAAAACTCTCGGCTATCGGAATATCGTACTTGCCGGAGGTGTTGCGGCAAATTCTCACCTGCGCGCTTCTCTCGCCGATTACTGCGAAAAAAACAAACTCAATTTTTATTGCCCTCCCAATTCGCTTTGCGGAGACAACGGGGCGATGATCGGCGCTCAGGCCTATTATGAATACATGGCAGGAAACCTTGCGGATGTATCGTTGAACGCATATTGCACACAAAGATAAATAATCAAACAAGATTATAAAAGTGAAAGGAATTATGATTATGACAAGAGAAGAATACATTAAAGCGGCTTCGGAAAAATTTGAAAAGGTGCTTCGCGGACAGCTCGACCGAGTTGACCGCATCAACGCTGCCGGGGATTTCGTTGACTATTCCAAGCTTGATAAAATAGTTATCGGTGTATGCGGAGGAGACGGAATCGGTCCCATAATTTCCGCTGCTTCCGAAAAGATACTGCGCAGTCTGCTTGCCGATGAGATAGCATCGGGAAAGGTTGAGATCCGTGATATCGAAGGTCTTACAATAGAAAACCGCGCGGCTTGCGGAAAGGCGATTCCCGATGACGTCATGGAAG
>JAZQNC010000165.1:0-10681 GCA_045627165.1 Eubacteriales bacterium | reverse complement strand
CGCTGATCGCCGAAAAGCTGATGGGCAAAAAGCCCGACTTCGAGGTATTTGACGAGGCTGTTCCGAACCGTCCTCCCGTTCTCTGCCCCGGATGCCCTCACAGAGGCGTATTCTATGTGTTCAAGAAGCTCAAGCTGTACGTAAGCGGCGATATCGGATGCTATACTCTCGGAGCCGTACCCCCTCTCGGCGGAATGGACACCACCTTCTGCATGGGCGCTTCGGTATCCGCTATCCACGGCTTCAACAAGATCAGACCCGAAAACGCATCAAAGAGCGTTGCTGTTATCGGTGACTCCACATTCATGCACTCGGGTATGACCGGACTCGCAAACATCACATATAACAAGGGCAATTCCACCGTTGTCATCGTTGACAACAGTATCACGGGCATGACAGGTCATCAGCAGAATCCCTGCACAGGCTTTACCCTCAAGGGCGAACCGGTAACCGGAATTATGCTTGAAAATATCGCAAAGGGCGCCGGAGTTGAGGAAAACCACATCCGCATCGTAGATCCGGGTGATCTGAAAGCGTTTGAGAACGTACTCAAGGAAGAGCTTTCCTATGACGGTCCTTCGGTGGTTATCGCGCGCCGTCCCTGCGCTCTCCTCAAATATGTAAAGCACAATCCTCCCTTTGCGGTAGACGCCGACAAATGCCGCGGCTGCAAGGCTTGTATGCAGATCGGCTGTCCCTGCATTTCGATTAAGGACGGCAAGGCCGTTATCGACAGCACGCTCTGCACAGGCTGCGGACTCTGCTCTCAGATGTGCCGTTTCGATTCGATACACTGATGCCGCTTGAATATTAGTAATCTGGAGGATAATGATATGTCTAAAAATATAATGATAGTCGGAGTCGGCGGTCAGGGTACTCTGCTGGCAAGCCGTATTCTCGGCGACGCGCTCCTCTCTCTCGGATATGACGTTAAGGTATCCGAGGTACACGGTATGTCACAGCGCGGAGGTTCTGTCGTTACCTATGTCAAGTACGGCGACAGAGTTGACTCTCCCGTTATCTGCGAGGGTGAAGCTGACATGATTCTCTCATTTGAACAGCTTGAAGCTGCAAGATGGCTTCCCTTCCTTCGCCGCGACGGAGTGCTTGTCACAAATACGCAGTGCATAAATCCCATGCCCGTAATAACAGGCGCCGCTGTTTATCCCGAAAACATCGTTGAAAAAATCAAAGCAAAGGGCGTTAACATCATTGCCGCGGACGCTCTCGCCATAGCGCGTGAAGCCGGAAACGAAAAATCTGTCAACGTTGCGCTTATAGGCGTGGCTTCAAAATATCTCGGAATAGCTGATGAAGTTATGAAGGCCGCGGTTACAAGCTGCGTACCCGCAAAATTCCTTGAAGTAAATCTTCGTGCGTACGAAGCAGGAAGGGCTATATGAAATACTTCAATCCCGAAATCGAAACCGCGTCCCGCGATGAGCTTTATCATCTTCAGTCGTACAGACTTATCAAAACGGTAAAACACGCCTATGAGCATGTCGCGCTTTACCGCAGACGTTTCGATGAGCTGGGAATACACCCGGATGATATAAAATCGGTTGACGATCTGGTAAAGCTTCCCTTCACCGTAAAGCAGGATCTGCGCGACAATTATCCCTACGGTATGTTTGCCGTACCGCGTGAGGAGCTCTGCCGTGTCCATGCTTCCTCCGGAACTACCGGAAAGCAGACTGTTGTCGGTTACACGAAGCACGATATAGAAATATGGTCCGAATGTGCCGCCCGTGCTCTTGTTGCCGCCGGAGCCGACCGTGACGATTTCATTCATATCGCTTACGGTTACGGCATATTTACCGGCGGTCTCGGCATACATTACGGGGCCGAAAAGCTGGGCGCGACAGTAATTCCCGCCTCCACGGGCAATACGAAGCGTCAGATCACAATGATGCAGGATTTCGGCTCATCCGTGCTCTGCTGTACTCCTTCCTATGCGCTTTACATCAGCGACATACTTGAACAGGAAAACATTCCGCTTTCCTCGCTTCACCTTAAAACAGGCATTTTCGGAGCGGAGCCCTGGTCTGAAAACATGAGGGCCGCGCTTGAAAAGAGGCTTGGGATAAAGGCTCACGACATTTACGGTCTCAGCGAAATAAGCGGCCCCGGCGTTGCCTTTGACTGCGAATGTCAGAACGGTCTCCATGTAAATGAGGATAACTTTATCGTAGAGATAGTCGATCCCGAAACCGGTCTTCCCGTACCGGACGGCACTCCCGGCGAGGTCGTATTCACCTGTATCACAAAGGAAGCTCTTCCCCTCATCAGATACAACACACACGATATTTCCACTCTCAGCCGTGAACGCTGCGGCTGCGGAAGGACCTTTGCCCGTCTCGGCAAGATCACAGGACGCAGCGACGATATGCTCATCATACGCGGCGTCAACGTATTCCCGTCGCAGATCGAGAGCGTGCTTCTTTCCGTCGGTCAGAGCAATCCTCATTACATGATCGTCATTGACAGAGCCGGAAGCCTTGATACCTGCGAAATCAGAATCGAAATGAATGCCGCGACCTTCTCGGATAACGTCCGAGGAATCGAGGAGCTGAGCAAAAAAATCAAGAACTCACTCGATTCGGTTCTCGGCATTGCCGCAAAGGTTACATTCGTTGAGGCAAATTCTCTCCCGCGTACCGACGGTAAGTCCGTTCACGTTATTGACAACCGCAAAATCTGAATGTTTTCATAACAACACAGACGAAAGGACACCACAATGTTATTAAAACAGCTTTCGATTTTCATTGAGAACCGCAAGGGACGTCTCGCGGAGGTTACGAGGCTGATTGCCGATAAGAACATAAACATCCGCACTCTCAATATTGCCGATACGGAATCCTTCGGAATTCTCCGAATTATCGTCGATGAACCGGAGAAGGTCGAAGCCGAGCTGAAAGATGAAGGACTTACTGTCTCCTCAAAGAATGTCGTAGTGCTTTCGGTTCCGGACAGACCCGGCGGACTGGCGGACGCGCTTTCTATCCTTGCGGAAAACTCCATTGAGGTCGAATATATGTACGGATTTACCGCTAAGAAAACCGACAACAGCGACTGCGCGCTCATGGTACTGCGCGTTGACGATGAAGACGCCGCGCAGCGTCTGCTGGACGAAAACGGTTTCGGCTCGTTCTGACATCTTTATTCAACCCCAAAGCAAACACATAAATATTCTACTTACCGAAAGGACAAAGGAAAATGTCAACAAGGAACTTAAAAAAGCATATTGCTACGCTTCTGCTCGCCGCGATATGCGTATCCTCGGCGGCAGCTATGATCTCCTGCAGCGAAGCTGCTGACAACAGCAATGATGCTGTCAGCGGAGATATCGTTACCGAAGCCGAAGAGACCGAAGCGGGTGACGCTCTCGAAAACCGAAAGAGCGTTGACGACGGTCTGGGAAGTGCCGATTATGAGGAAAGAGATTTCCGCATGGTCTGCTACGGAGGTAATACCGCATGGTACATTCTCGAAGAAGAGACCGGCGATGTGGTTGACGACGCGATCATCGAGCGTACCCGCACCGTAGAGGAACGCTTTAACGTAAAGGTCAAGAGCGTATTTGACGGAAACGAATACTGGGATTCCAGCGACTACATCAAACGTTCCGTCAATGCCCAGGAAGACGCCATTGACCTCATCTCCATGCACGTGGTCGAAAGCGGTACGCTTTCTCAGCAGGACGTTTACCTTAACTGGTATAATATCCCCCATGTCGATTTCACAAAGCCCTGGTGGTCGGATTCCAATATCAACGACCTTTCCTACAAGAACGTCTGCTTTGTGGCTGTCGGCGACATGAACATGACCGCTATCCGCAACACCTACGCATTCTTCTATAACAAGCGTCTGGGAGCGAACTTCAATGTCGAGGACCCGATGGCTGTTGCGGCAGCAGGGGATTTCACCTATGACTGGCTCATCGCGCAGACCAAAAACATTTATGAGGATTACAACCAGGACGGCGCGATATCCAATCAGGAAGACCTGTTCGGATTCTGCTCCTGCGCATCTTCTCCCATGGACGCTTTCCTCTGGGCATTCGATAACCCCATTTTCAAAAAGGAAAACGACGGCTCGCTTGCATTCACATATAAGACAGAGAGACTTGTGGATATAATCACAAAGCTACGCGACACGATCAACCAGTGCGAAGGAATGCGCGCTGAGATCGCAAACAAGTGGGGATATTCCACAGATATGTTCTATGACAGCCTCGCTGTATTCGCCAACGGCAAGATCAACATGGCGATAGTATTCCGCGATATGGCAGACGACTTCTCTATCCTGCCTTACCCCAAGTGGGATGACAAGCAGAGCAATTACCATACGCTCGTTGACGGCTCACATGAAGTTCTTTCTGTTCCCGTAACGGCGTCCGACACGGATTTCATCGGTGTGATCACAGAGGCCATGAACTCCGAAAGCTATAAGACTGTAGTACCCGCATATTACGATGTGGCTCTCAAGGTCAAGGGCGCACGTGACGAGAAATCCGTTGAGATGCTCGATATCATCGTAAACAGCAGAATCTTTGATTTCGGATATGTATATGACGGCTGGGAGGGATGCTCCTTCTTCCTCACAGAGCTCTTCAACAATCCCACCACCAACATTGAGTCCTTCTGGGCAGAAAACGAAAACAAGGTCACCACGCATTACAATTCCGTGATCGCTTATTTCGAGAATTACGGCAAATAATACATAAGACAAGCAAACGCGGCAACTAAAACAGGGAAGCATTCCGGTGCTTCCCTGTCTTCATTATTTGGCTTTTTGTTATAAGACTGTTTGCTTACAGCGTCAGCCTATATCCGCAAAGCTCTTGGATGCTTTTTCTATCGCGCGTTCTATGCTCTTAACCTTCTTTTCATAGGTTGACGCATAGTTGTTGGACTGGAAAGAATCCCAAAGCATACTTGAGATACCGAAGTTCATTACGTCGGCAAGCTCATACTTCATGCTGTCCTTGACAATGTTGCAGGCGAATTCGTCGCGCTCGTCACGCATACGCTTTCCCTTGATCGTAACCTCGTAGAACGCGGGAAATACTGTGTGATGAGATTTCCACGTCATATATTCGAGAATAATGCCCTCGATCTCCTGGTCGGGTATCGTTACGGGAATAAACATTGCCGTACTGTTTTCATCGGTACCGGCGTAGTAATTTTCCTGGTTCTCGTCAAACTTCGGGTTGGGCATGAAACCGTAATCCGCAACCATGTTCTTCATGCTTCCGCTTTCCTCAAGTCCGCACTGAACGAACAGGAAATGGTCGGTGGTAAATAGCGCGCCGCGGCACCAATCATACAGATGAAGGAAACCGGTTGTATCCGCGCCTCTTGACGCGGTACCGTAGTTGATAGAAACGCTGTTGTCGAGAAGAACGTCATGGCAAAGCTCGATGATCTTGACTATCTTTTCGGCGTTGAGAGCAAGCTCCAGACCGCCGTCCTCGCTGTGTACGGTATAGGGTACGTTACAGCCCTTGGTAAGATGAACAAAATTGGCGTTGCTTCCGCCATCTTCACGGAGAAGCCCGTAACGATCGGCGCCGGTCCACTTTCCGTCGCCGTCAAGATCCTCTGATACCGCCTTTATCATGTCAAGATAATTTTCGATAAGCCATTGATTGCTCTCAAGCATATCATAGGGGTCCGAGAGATTGTAGTCAACAATCAGCTTCTTGTTGAAGTACACGAGAAACGCATTTGAGAAATTCTTCATGGACATATCGCTTACTTCAAAAAACAGCTTTCCTCCGAATGTCATTTCGGCGGCGCAGTTGGAATCCCACCACTGCTCTTCAAGATTGATATGCGGAACATTCAGAATATCCAAAAAATAACCCTTGCCGGCGGCGCCCGCAATACTGTTCATGGAATCCCAGCATGCGTCAAACTCGTCATCCTGCGCCTGAACAGAACGCTGAACGGTTGAAGTTACGGAACTGGAAGGAATACCAGTGATTTTGATATTGAACTTCTCCATCGTGTCGCTGTTTCTGTTGAATACGGCATCATTGATAACTTCACCGTCAACGTTTTCGGTAAAGATGTACATATCGTTGTATGCGCCTGCATTGAAACGGTAGAGCATCACAAAGTCATCGCCCTCGCCGTTATACTCGGGAAGCTCGGGCTCGTCGCTGGTCTCGCTTTCTATTTCGGCTTCGGTCACTGTGCCGGAATCGGTGGAAATCGCTGCTTCGTCTTTGGATTCAGCGCACGCCGCGGAACCGGCCAGCATTGCGCAAAGAAGCAGTATGGAAATTATCTTTTTCATCATTTACTCCATTGAATCATCACTTAAAATACAAGACGTATGCTTACGCCGCCGGGAGCTCCTCGGTGATCGTTACAGTGATATCGCATCCGGTGGAATCGTACCCGGAATTGCCGTTGATGTTGAATACGAAGAAGAATTCATCGCCTTCTTCTACTGCCATCTCAACAGCTTCCTCGATATCGGAACCGCCCTCGATAAGGTAATAATCGCCCTCTGCGGGATAAATCACATTTTCCTTATTCTTAACAAGCTGAAACTTCACGCCGTTGCTGTTTTCACTGTCAACGTTGAAGGCAAATTCAAGCTTTGCATTTCCCTTTACCGGAGCTTTGAACATTATTACCGTCTCAGCCTCATCTGGATGAACGCCTGACGCCATAACGAGATTGTACTGACACTCACCGTGCCAGCTTCCGTCGTCCCTGTATTCCATATCGGTATACGCGTCGCCTCTGCGTGAGTAGTAATACCAGCCGTCCTCACCCTGATTTTCGAGAGTGTTCATGGGACAGTAATACTTGTGTACGGCGGGCTTTGCCTCGGTAACTGCTTCTGTTTCCGGCTCGGTTTCTGCGGGCTGTGTTTCCTCTACGGCGTCAGTCGCATCGGAAGCCTCGGTTATTACCTCATCGGTTTCATTTCCCGAAGCGGGCTTTTCTGCCTCGCCGCAGGAAAATACGGATAATGCCATTGCGCACAGTATGAGCGCGGCAAAAATTTTTCTCATATTTTTTACTCCTTTACAAAATATTGCGTATATTATATTCCAAATATATTAACAAGTCAAGGTAATGCCGCGCTCAAATTGCGGAATATATCACGCTTCGATACCGGACTGACACCGGATTTTTCGGATATTTTTCAAAAAGCCCTTGACAAATCCGGTTTCTTATGATATAATATTAAAGCTGTCAGGGAACAGTAAACAATATCTGGGTGTGGCGCAGCTGGGAGCGCGCTACCTTGGGGTGGTAGAGGCCGCTGGTTCAAGTCCAGTCACTCAGACCAGGAAATAGACGAAATGTACAAGTGAGAAGGTCGTTTCGTCTATTTTTCTTTTGTTTTTTTGCTTAATCGGCTGTTTTTGGGATTATTCTTTGTATACCCTGTCTCTACCCACGGAGGGCTCCATTAGAAAAAGCCGCTTTTCTAATGACTTTCTAATGGAAATCCGCGGGTTTGAGACAGAAAATGCAGGAAAAATGCAGCCGAAAACAAATTCCCTGCAGAGATCATTTCATTTTTTTGAGATGATCTCTATTTTTTTGCTGATCTTGAATTACAGTTTGAATGTTCCAGCAAGTCCATTCCCCATTTTTTCTTTTCTTACTTTGCTGATATGGGTGTAGATATTACCGGTTGTTTCAATGTCGCTGTGACCGAGCCATTCCTGGATATCTTTCAGCTCCCAGCCGGTGTCATAAAGAATACTGGCTGTGCTATGACGAATATCATGAAATCTCATGTCAGGGAGTCCGTTCCGCTGTAAAACCCTCTTAAAACTTCTGGTTATGTAATCGGGACGGTAAAGATGTCCGTCGGGCCAGACGAAGATATAATCGTTCACATCGTACTCAGCACCAAACAGCGATCTGTTATTCTGCTGTTGCTGTCTGAGACGCAGAAGAACGTCTCTTACTTCTGGAAGCAGCGGGTATGACCGTCTGCTCGCTGTACTCTTGGTGGAATCCTTGGCAATTACCGACCGGTTTTTAACAACGGTGTGCTGAATCTTGAGAGTGTTATGCTCAAAATCTACAGCATCCCATTTCAGTCCCAGTACTTCAGAACGTCTCAGACCGTAATACAGCGTGGTATAAACCAAAGCCTGTAATTCATGCCCACGGAACGCTTCGAGCATTGTATTAGCCTCCTCGACGGTCAGAAACACTCTCTCTTTCACGTCTTCACCTTCCTTTTTGGGGAGTGGAACATGTTCAGCAGGATTTCTGTTAACGAGTTCTGCAATCAAAGCATCTTCAAAAACCATGTTAATAACCGTCTTGTGCTTCTTGATTGCCTCCAGGCTAAGACCTCCCGGTTTATGATCTCTGCGTCCGCACACCAATCTGCTTTCATAATAATCCATGATGTGTTTGGGGGTGACATCACGGAGTTCCAGCTTCATCGGATCGAAGTACGGAATGATATGACACTTGGCATAGATCTCATACCCTTCCCAGGTGGACTGCTGAACCTTGTTCTTCTTGCGTTCCAGCCATTCCAGAATGTAATCCACAAACATCACTTTATCGGATTCTTCCTTGACTTCCTCAAGGTAAATAAAGCGTTCGATGTACTCCGGGATCATTGCTTCTGCTTTTTTCTTGTTACCGCGAACAGGCAGTCCGGTGTTTACCCATTTGTATTTATAAGCACCGTTCTCGCCTTTGTATGACAAAACAGCATATAATTTGCCGTTTTTAGGTTGAATGCTACCGTTCATTTTTGAACCTCCTTAACGACAGCACACATTTCTGACTTTCGTATTATATCAGAAAATCTGTCGTATTGATAGACATAAGTCATGAATTTTCCAAATATTCAATTAGTATCTTTTTGGGGATTCTATGTTTACGACCGATTCGTATACTTTTGATTGTCCCATTGTTCAGCATCTCATAAACCTTATTTCGACCGATATTCAATATTTCAATCACATCATCCGGAGTCAAAACATCCGGATACTTCTCAAGCATTACATATTTCATTTAAATCGCCTCAAATTAAAAATGGTACTAACATCACAGCCCATTTCCTGCGCCCTGGGTTTAGACCGCGTATATGGTGTATTACGCCTTGCGGATCCGAGCTATGCCCGTATTTCACCTGCAGGCACGCTCGCGGAGCTTGTCCGGTCGTGGCATACTATCTGCAGTATCCGTATAAATGCTGTGATGCAGCTATTCAGTTGTGTTTGGGTGTTACCCCTTTTGCTTAATAGAGACTACGGGGTTATTCTGTTTCGTGACAAGAATCCGAAAAATCTTTATAAAATTTTTTCACACATCTCCAGAAGCATATCATCTGCTCCTGATGGAGATCTTCGTCAAACTCATCATTCAGCATGGACATCTTTGTAATCAGAGGCTGATATATCCTATAGAGTGTCCCAAGAGCCTGCTCGTCACCATCCGCTGCCTCTTTGAGTAATTCCTTAAATAACATTTCACCTAAAAAACAAATTTGAAATGAGGTTTTTTATGAAAGAAACAATGGGACAAATCATCCGTCGTCTGCGTAAGGAGCGAAATCTTACTCAGGAAGAACTGGCGGAGCAGTTGAATATTTCGGCACAGGCGGTATCAAAATGGGAAAGTGAAAGCAGTATGCCGGACATTTCCCAAGTTGTTCCACTTGCTAACGTCTTCGGAGTTTCAACTGATGTATTATTTGGCATGTACGGTTGTAATCAGGCCCAAGATATCGATGAAAAGTTGTCTGAAATCTTCCGTATATATGATGCTTGCAAAGACGGTGAGGAAGGGAAAACCGCAGCAGTCATATTGGAAAAATACCGTGATCTGATTCGTCTGTACCCGAACAATTCGACGATTCTGAACAACGCCATGGCGTTTGCGGAAATGGTTCTCGATGCGAATGAAAACGCATTATGCGAAGTTATCGGACAAGATGGTATAGAGAATCTGAAAAATGACCTTGTAAAATGGGCGGAAATCGTCATCAAATACAGCTCGTCCGCAAACGATATTCTTGAAGCAAAAATCAGAATGATCGGAGTTGAAACTCGCAGGAAAAACTGGGAAAAAGCCGCCGCTATCATTGAAGATTTTCCGGATAGTATCAGTAAAACCAAACACATTCGTCTTGCCGATTTGAAATATCGGGCAGGAGATAACGACAGTGAGAGAGAATACCGTTGCTTCAGCATAAGAGAACTTATCGAAGAACTCGGTCAACAGGTTTTCACAATCGGGAATCTGTATATGAGGCAGAAAAAATACAAAGATGCGTTGTATTGCTACTCGTTCATGCAGAATGTACTGGATGCCCTATATGGTGAAGAAGATTACAGACCGTCTTTTGTGTACAGCGTTTATCCTTTATATCGTTTTCCAGCATATTGTCTGTTACAACTTGGAAACGATGACGATGCGATAACAATGCTTGAAAAAGGGGTAGAATATCTGAAAGCTCAAGCAAAAAGCTTCAATATAAAGACAACGCTGAATAACCCACTGCTTCATGACTGTACTTTTAGTTACGGTTTCGAGGGAAATGCACAATTCGATCACCTGAATGAAAGAATAAAAAAACTTGTATGTGGAGACGATTTTGAGAAATTGCGTGAAAATTCGCGCTATCAAAGACTTCTTGCAAGACTTGAAAAGGAATAAATGCGCACTTACTCACC
>JAZQNC010000164.1:0-6636 GCA_045627165.1 Eubacteriales bacterium | reverse complement strand
CGGAAGCTCCATGCCGAAGCTCATCGTTACGCCGGATATCCCGACGGTATACCTGAGGGAACGCCCGTCGGCGAATTTCTCGGAAGACAGTTTATGGCTTTGAAGCGCGATATCGGCTTTGATTATCTATGGCTCTCCAACGGCTTCGGCTTCTCTCTCGCTTCATGGAACTGGACTGGAGAACTGTTTGACGGGATAAAATTCAATTCCGAAGGCGCGGAAGCTGTACGTACGGCTCTGCGGGATTTCTGGACCGCTTTTTCCAAAGAAGTGGGCGATACCAGAATAGAAACGCGAGGTTCAAATCTCACTGCCGGAGAGGACATTTCCGCGCACGGTTGTCCGATAGACTATATTTACAGTCAGAATATCGTCGCTCCGCCCAATTCACCCTGGGCGCCGCTTAATTACCGATTCGGTCTTGAGCTGGCAGGCTTCATGTCGCATATTGCACAGCTTCCGGCTTTGGGATATAATTTCAGATATTATATTCATGACCCGTGGTGGCTGAATTCTCCGTGGTTTGACCGATACGACCGTTCACCGCATGATATCTATCTTCCGCTCTGCATTGCAAGGCTTGACGAAAACGCGGAGATTACGAAACCCTTCGGAATCGGTTTTCTCAGCGCCGATGACAGTCTCGGACGGCTTCCCGACCGCTGTCCCAATGAAGTCATTCCGCATCTTCTCACAGCCTTCAATGACCGTCCTGACGAAGCCGGACTTCTGACATGGATATATCCTTTCGAGGATTACTGCCGACGGGGACTCGATGAGGGAAAATCAGAAGAGATATTCATGGATGACTGGCTCATTGAAAACGCAATTGACCGCGGTCTCCCTCTCAGTACCGTTATTTCGGACAGCAGCTTCATTTCCGCCGATAAGACGCGCTGCGGAAGTATTCTGCTTACTCCGGTACCTCCCGCCGGAAGCGGAATCGAGGACGCGCTCTTTGAAGCAATGGACAGCGGCGCAAACGTACTCCTTTTCGGTTCCACCGAACACGCGTCAACACGGCTGCTCTCCGCTCTCGGACTAAAACATGACTCCCCGATTGACGGTAAGCTCACGATAAATAATACACTTCCTCTCGACAGTGCCGAAATAGGTACTTATTCCCCTTATCTGTACCATTCATCTCTGCTTTCGGGAGGCGGCATAACCGAAGTATCAGACGGCAGCACGGAAATTACGGTATCGGTGTGCGATGACAACGGCAGTTCGCGTACCTATGGAGTATATAATCCCAAGCTCGGACTCGCATGGATACGGGGATCGTTCCCGCACAATACCGAGCCGCGGGTTTCGCTTCCCCAGCTGCGCAGACCGTCTGAGGCCTTTCCGTCATCCCAGCTTCTCCGCGCTTCTCTTTCTCTGTTCGGTCTGTCGATATCCTTCTCCTGCTACAACATCGACGACAATCTCCCCATTGTGCTTCTTTCCCGCTGCCGCAATGCTCTGTGGCTGAATGAATTTTCAAAGGACGCAACCGTAAAGCTCACAATTTCAACTCCCGACGGTATTCCCGTATTTGACAACTGCGAATTCATAGCCGAAAACGGAATCGGCACCTACCCGACGGCTCGCTGGATACATACGGAAGCAAGGGTATTTGTCAGACAGACAAACCGTTCCAAAATAACGGTAAAGAAGAACAATATTGAATCATACCGTGACATTGACGAGATGTTCGACATTACCGGTCTTTCCGACGCGGAGGTAACAGTATATCCGACAGCTGGAGGTAAAGCCGAATTCCGCAGGGGAATCCCGACTTTCCTTGAGCCAAATGTTGCCGCCGAATATGACGAAGAACGCGGATGCTTTACAGCACGTCACGTTACCGGAAATATTACGGTATCATGGGTAAGCGCGGAGCATATCGGCGAACACATACCGCTTGATTTTCTTCACGAATACAAATACGCCAAATAATACAGAAGGACGTCGATTTTCGGTCGGCGTCCCGTTTTTTTTACAGCCCTTTTATAAATTCATATACCTTTTCCGACCATTCCCATATATCACGGCAGTCGTTTTTTATGTAGTACACTCTGTCTTTCAGTTCATGCGGCACAGTATTTTCTATTACGTTTCTTTCGGGTTCGGGTACGGTTATAGCGTAAACCCAATCGCGCAGGACAACCTCATCCTTTACTTTCAGAGGCAGAACTCCGTCAAATACGGCACCGGGGTGTCGGACAAGCTCATCATATCTGAAATAGTATCTCACACCCGGAGTAAAATATCTGCCAAGATCTTCTTCATCCGGGAACCTTCCGAGTTTCCGCTCCATTACGAGCCGATCTCCTGCCTGACAGTTGCCCCAGCTGAACATGACATACTCAAAATAATCGGCAGGATCATGAGCCGCGTTGCGTTTTTCCTTCATCAACTTTTCAGCGCTTTCTCCTCTTGCCTTTACCGCAGAGAGAAGCGAGCCGCACCCAAGTATCTTTACCGCGTTTTCCACAGACGAGGTATGACAGACAAAATCTGTCATGCATCCCCTGTATTTCGGACACGCCGTACATTCCTCTATCTTTTTCGGAACAGGTACTCTGCTCTTTTTCCCGCTGTTCCGGGTCTCCATGATTTTTTGGTAAATGCTTCCCTGCTCTTCAAATATACATTCCCTTCCGTGGGCGTTTTCGTATGCAATGAAGTCGAGGACGTTCTGTATCTCCCACTCTGTGATATTCGGGTAACCCGACAGCTTTTTGAAGAACACGCCGTCCCAGCATTCGGTGAAATCCCCGTCAGTGAATACGATTTTCACCTCTGCCGCCTGCCTTCTCTGCGCAGACGGTAAGCTTCGTTTATAGTACGCAGATAATTGTCGGTGCGGTTGAAATCATTGGTCAGGATCGTGTCTATACCCATGGATATGTATTCTTTTGTCCTTTCGTTGTCATCGGAGAAAAACACGTTGCATATTATCCCGTGTTCATGGGCAAGCTCAACCATTTCACGGTTGAAATACGGACGGAAAAGCTGCACCTTTTCAGCACCGAGAGCGATTGCGCGATTCACAATTTCGTATGGACGTCTGTCGTCATGCCCGACGCACCGATGAATATCAGGAGCGTATTCGCCGACCTTTTTCAGCATCCTGTCGCTTGTCGTCATGAAATACACATACTTCTCACATTCATATCTGCGAATGAGAGCTACGATTTTTTCCATGTAGTCGTTTTCAAATTCCGCATCCCATGTTTTCACATGTATGTTCATTATGGTATGACAGGCAAACCGTTTAAGAATATCCTCGAAAAGCACGATTTTCAATCCCGAAAATACTTCGCCGGATTTTGCTCCGAAATCCAGTTTTTTCAGCTCATCGAGAGTGTAATCCCAAATATTACCATGTCCGTCCGAAACTCTTTCAAGCGTTGGATCATGAGATGATACCAGCTCGCCGTCCTTTGTTGCCCATATATCAAATTCTATTTCGTCGGCTCCGAGTCCTACGGCGGCGCCGTAAGCCGGAAGGCTGTTTTCGGGAGCGGCAGTGCTGAAGCCTCTGTGCGCGCATACTCTCGGATACGTCATCTCGCTGTCATCGGGACATATTGCGCTTCCGCACTGTCTGTATTGCCACGGAGTGCGCCCCTCCTCAATGTACTGCCAGTGAGCTGACGGAGCGCGTCCGAAACCCGCGGGCTTGTAATATTTTTTATGTGGGTCTATCTCGGCATACGCACAGCCGAAATTCGCCTTCATATTTGCCAGCACGGTACCGTCCGGAGATACGATCATGGATGAGCCGCAAATCGCTGAATCTTCGGCAAAGCTTACCGATGAGCGAATGACATAGGCGTTTGTCTGGTAGGCAAGAAAACGGCAGATTATCTCAAGCGCCTGATGCGTGTCGCTGCGCTGAAGTGAGCAGCCGATTATCACGTCTGCGTTTTCACGGGCAATTCTGGGAAAATACTCATAGAAATAGAAATCGTAACAGGTAAGAAAGGCGTATTTCACGCCATCGACCGTAACCGTATATACATCATCACGTTCAAGAGTATAATCATAGGCTACGTCGATTTCCCTTTCTCCGGGAGGAATATGACGCTTATAGTATCTGCCGACAATTTCACCTTCCCGGTTATAGACAAAGGTAGTATTGCGGTATCTGCCGTCAACACGGTCAAAAGCGTTTACAAATACTGCCGCGGAACAGCGAATCGACGTTTCTCTGCACTTATCCATAAGAGTCGAGAAGTATTTTTCATGTACTTCAAATGTCTTTACCTTGTCCTCCTCAGCATAGGGAACGTCGCTGTATTCGGGCAGTACGATAATATCACAGTTCGCGTCACATTCGTCAAGCTTTGACAGCTTATAGTTAAAATTTCGTTCAGCGTCTTTTCCGTCATATGAATACGGAGGCTGAATAACGCACACTTTCATTATACTGTTTCCTTTTCTATTCGGTATAATCATTTTCAATACAGCGCCGATATCGCGCACTTCAAAGCGCATACGATCGTCTGCAGCTCCATTGTCGGCGCAGTCTTAGTCTGACATGGGATATACGGCACATGGATAAATCCGACTGCGGTACCGGTGTTATCAAAATGATGCGATACATAATAAAATACATCATTGCACACATAGGTTCCCGCCGAAAACGACACTCTTACCGGAATCCCGCCGTCTTTTACAGCAGATTCCATTTTTCGTACCGGAAGCGTGGCAAAATAAGCCGCCGGTCCTCCGCTTACCACCGGAGCGTCGCTGAATATATTTCCGCCGCTGTCTTTTCCGTTACGGAGATTTAACGCCGCCATTTCAATTCTTACTGAATCAGCTCCGCCGTACTGACCTACGCACATCACCGCGTCCGGATGAAGCTTCTCGGCAAGTTCAACTGTTTTTTCTCCTGCAAGAGAAAATACCACGGGAATCTCAAGCTTCGTCAGCTCACAGTTTCCGATAATGTCCGGAAGAAGTCTGACCGCTTCCCATGAAGGGTTGATTTTCTCTCCTCCAAAGGGCTCAAAACCTGTTATCAGCAGTTTTTTCTTTTCCACCATTCCTGTCAGCATATACTCCTTACCTGTTCCGCCGAATACAGAGCCGCGCCGTATGCCGCTTCCTCGGCTACCGGCGGTATTATGACTTCCTTACCGAAAAGCATTTTTGCAGCCAGTCGGACGGCGGGATTCTTTCTTCCAGCATTTCCGGACAGAATTATCTTATCTGCTTCTATTTGCAAAGCATTGTATATTTCGTAAAGCTCCTCAACCATGCCGTAAGCCACTCCCGCGGCAAAGCCTCCCGGAGTGAAGTTTTCTTCCGTAAGATTCTCTATTGCTCCTGTAAGATCCGGGGCGCTTCTCTTTCCGCAGAATGTTGTACGGATATGAGGATATCTACCCTCTTCAAGAGCTATGACCGCGCATGAATTCAGCATATCGTACCTTTTTTCATCAGCGCCGTCATACAGCTTTCCGCATGCGCGCATAAAACCTTCGAGAATAGCATAGGCACGCCCTCCGCAAAGCGCGGAACCGCAAAGCAGATATTTTCCGTTTATGAACGGACGAACTTCAATATCTTCGTTTCGCGCCTGAGGTATGCTGTCGGTAACCGTTGAAATCTGACTTCCCGTACCGAGATTAAGCAGAACGGCGTTTTTCGTATCATTCACCGCTCCGATAAAGCTCGCCTGATTGTCACCGAGAGGTACGCTTACGGGGATATTTCTGTAGCTTCCGATAATGCGGTCTGTGACGATTTCCGGCAGAACATCCTTGTTTATACCCAGCACATTCAGCGCGGTCTCATTAAAACGGTTTGCAGTGATATCATACAGACCGAGGCTCGCGGCGTCTGTCGGGTGTGAAACGTACCTTTCAATTCCGCAGAGCCTGGATGCGCAATAATCATTGATCGTGCTGAGACAAACTGCCCCTTTTGGTACTTTTCCTCCCATGAGAATGCTGTAATGAGTCGCCATGCCGTAACCCGCCGATATTACAAATCCCGTTTTATTTCTGATTATTTCGCATATACTTGGACTGCCATAACCCGCCCTTCCGTCCTGCCATGTATAAAGCGGCGAAACCGGCTCATTGTCTGCGCCGATATAAACGATACCGTGCATCTGACCGGAAAAACCTATTGACTTTATTCCTTGACGGCGGTCAATAAAATCATCCGCGATTTCCTTTACGAGACGATATATTTTTCTCGCATCCTGTATTTTTTCGTAGGACAGCTCTGACTCGATCGCCGCGTCGGTTGGTATATTCAGCGTTTCGACACATTCATTATCGGCATTATTTACAACAACCGCGCTGAGCGTGCTCGTACCGATATCAATTCCGAGACTGTATGTATCTGTCATTATTTTCTCCGTGCCGTGTATTATCTGAAATATGCCTCGAGAAATTCTTCTGGCTTTCCATCGTACTCCGCTTCGCACATATAGTAAAATCCGAGCTGATTTCCCGCATTATATGAGATCAGGGTTTTACCCTTATATTCGCACAGATCAATATCCGAATTGCTCGAAATAAAGCCGTGGGGGATTTCGGCGAGAATTTCATCGGTCAGATCATAGGCGTGAGGCGAAATAATACGGTCATTCTCGTCAGGCATAAGGAAGTCGGATCGTAGCCATGT
>JAZQNC010000163.1:0-3568 GCA_045627165.1 Eubacteriales bacterium | reverse complement strand
CGATGTCGAACACATGGGGAGACAGAAGCTGCGGAAAGACGCTCAACACGGAATTCATACGCGGAGAGCTTGACTGCGCCGCGGAGCTTGGAGTGGATATAGTACAGATCGACGACGGCTGGGAGGAGGGTCACACCTCTGACGAAAAATATATCGCAGTAGATAACGGTATAAAATTCAGCACCTTTACCGATGATTTCTGGAAACTCGACAGAAATAAATTCCCGGACGGTCTTCAGCCTCTTGCCGCCTATGCGCTTGAAAAGGGCGTGCGTATGGGAATATGGTTCGGACCATGCACATACAATGCCGGTCAGCGTCTGCCGGAAGACCTGAAAATAATTCAGCATTTCTATGACGATTGGGACGTTCGTTATGTGAAGCTTGATTTTGTGGAGCTTGCGCCGAGCTGCGGGCATACCAGAGAAGAGTGTATTGTGAATTATCTCGCTTTTCTCGATAATGTGGCGAAGGTCGGAACCGACAAACCCGCAATACCCGATGACCCGCGTTCCTTCCCTCTGCAGTTCAATATCGATATAACCGCTTCCGACCGTCTCGGATATTTTGCGGGCAAGCAGTACGGTACTCTGTTCGTGGAAAACAGGTATACGGATTTCAGCAATTATTATCCTCACAATACTCTGAGAAATCTGTGGCAGCTCTCGGAATGGATACCTGCCGACAAGTTCCAGTTCGAGCTGCTCAACCCGCGCAGAAATCCGAATAATTATGAAAACGATCCGCTGGGACCGGATAATTACGATATGGATTATCTGTTTGCGGCGGTAATGGTTTCAAATCCTCTCGTATGGATGGAAATGCAGCATCTTTCTCGGAGCGACGCTGAGGCTCTGAAAAAAATCATATCGGTCTGGAAGTCTGTGCGGCGTGATTTTGACCGCTCGGTCGTGCGTCCGGTCGGATGCTGCCCTGACGGAACGTCCTTTACGGGATTTCACATAAGCGGCGGTGAGAGGGAATATCTGCTTCTTTTCCGCGAGCTTGACGATCTTACAGAGCATTGCACACCTCTCGTCGGGTCTGACGGGGAATGGGAGCTTCTGATATCGAATACGAATGCTTCCTGTGTTTCAAGAGGAAATACCGTTTTTGCCGAAATCGGTAAACCTCTCGGCTACGCTCTGTTTGCGAGATGATATTATTAAACAGAACAAATAAAACATCATATTTCAGAAAGGAAACATTATGCTTACACAGCGGCTCGGCAGCTCCACACAAAAGGACCCTGCCTTTATTGAGGCTTTGCTGGAACAGATAAAGCTTCATCCCGGATCGGTTGATGAGATATGGTTTGCAACCGACTACGGGTTTCCGAGTATTGAGACCCATATAAAAACCGCGGAAACTCTCGTGCCCTACGCGGAGAAGTTCCGCGCCCTCGGAGTGAGAGTGTCACTTCAGCTTTCCAACAGTATAGGACACGGACAGTACATGTCCAGCCGCGACTGTTCGGGACTGGTATATGAAGGCTCCAACGTTGAGCACATGGTGGGACACGACGGAACATCCGCGGATTACTGCTTCTGCTGGAACGGACCGCACATGAGAGAGTATATCGGTGCGGAGCTTGAAGCGTATTGTTCGCGCCTGAAGCCCTTCCGCGTATGGGTGGACGATGACCTGCGCCCGCAGAACCACTCGCCTGTCAATATGGGATGCTGGTGCAATGACTGCATCGCCAAATTCAATAACCGTTACGGCTCGTCATTTACCCGCGAAGAACTGGTGGAAGCGGTAAACAAGGGAGACCCGATATGGCGTGAACGTCATGTTCAGTTTCTTCGTGACGGTCTCGCGGATTTCGCGGCGTTTCTCGGAAAAAGCGTACATAAAGCCTCGCCCGAAACCATGATGGGTTATCAGCACGGAGGTGTATCCGGATATACCGGCTGGGGAATGGAGCATATCTATGACGCTCTGCGCGACAGCACAGGTTATATTCCCGCGTCGCGTCCGGGCGGCGGAGCATACGACGACTATGACGCCAACGGCTTTATAGGGAAACAGGTGGATCTCGAATACCAGTATTACACAATGCCGGATTATGTGGTTGAGCGCAGACCGGAAATCGAAAGCCTTCCGGATGTTGTGTTCGGCAAGAGCATAGCCGGTACCTGCTTTGAAACCACACATTATCTTTCCGGCGGCGCGAACGCAATGAGCTACGCGATCATGATGAACGATTACGAGCCGATGAGCTGGCACGGAAAAATGCTCGCGGCGTTTGCACAACACAGGGAGTACTGGAAAAAGCTCAGCGAGACCTCTACAGATACAGCGGGATATGGCGTCCGTATGCTGCTTCCGAAGGAAGGCTGGAAAATACATGACGGCAGTTATTTCGGATACACGAATGTGCCCTATCACGAGCTGGGCAATATGAGGTATATAGGAATACCGATAGTTTTCTCGGATGACAAACGTCTTCCCGCCATACTCAGCCATGCCGCAGCAGACCGGCTTTCCGAAGATGAGATGGAGGCGCTGCTTTCAACTCCGGTCATCATGAGCGGCGACACTTTTGCCGTACTGGCAAACAGAGGTCTGAAGCTGCCTGCGTCTGCTGAATACTGCGTTGTGGCACAGCTGTTTGAAAGATACACCGACCACCCCGTCAATAAAGAGGCGCGCGGAAGAAAGTGGGGAGGACAGTTCCATAAATATGACGGAATGCTGATAAAGCCGCTCAAAGGACATGAAGCCGACGTTGAACCGCTGAGTGTGTACGATACCCAGGCAAACGGAACGATTCCGGGAACAGGAGAGATCGCAAATGCGATAATAACCACATCAAAGGGCGCAAAATGGGGAGTGTTCGGTTTTGATTTCGGTTCAAGAATAATCAGCAGCGAAAAACGAAGTCAGTATGTCGAAACACTGCGATACATATCGGGTGATCCCGCTGCCGAGCTTGTAACTCCTTACAAGAGCGTCGTTTCAGTCAGAACCAATGAAGCTGGAAAAACGGTGCGCGTATGTATTACCAACGTTACCGCTGCCGACAGCGGTGAGCTGACTGTAACGGTACGCAATCCCGCCGGAGATAAATTCACGTATATGGACCAGTACCGCGAGCCTGTTTCTCTTGAAGCAGAGTATGCGGATGAAAACACTGTTTGCCTGACAGTCCCCGGAGTCGGAGGATGGACTGTTGGTACGTTATTCTGTGAATAAACAATACAGATCACGCATAAAGTAAAATAATCACAGCCGCAGCATTTGTGATTTGCTGCGGCGTTGCTTTTTTTATGATTGCTTAATCTGTTAATTGACAAATCCATCCGTTTATGATATAATCACCGCGTTGATGATAGTGATTATTCTGATTTTATCTGTACACTGTGAGGATTATGATGGATTTTCTGCAGCAGCTGAATGAAAAACAGCGTGAAGCGGTTATAGATACCGAGGGCTTTGTCCGCGTTATTGCCGGTGCGGGAAGCGGCAAGACCAAGCTGCTTGTGAGCCGATACGCCTATCTCGTTAAGGAGTATGGTATTGACAGCGCAAATATTCTCTGCGTTACGTTCACCAACAAGGCCGC
>JAZQNC010000162.1:0-11486 GCA_045627165.1 Eubacteriales bacterium | reverse complement strand
GCCTTCATCCGTTTCGACAACGGTTTCGTTCTCCATGTTGCCGCTTCCTTCAATCTCAATATCGAGCATGACACCGGAGACGTCGAGATCTTCGGTACCAAGGCAGGAATCAAGCTGGGTTATCCCTCAAAGTATTTCCGTGTAGACGGAACTAACGGCGAGATCAACGACGAAAAGTATTCCAAGGCTTCCGGTTTCGGAGACATCTTCCAGTATGAGATCGCTCACTTCATCGACTGTGTGCGCAACGGCACAGAATGCCGCGCTCCCGCCGCTGACGGCGTAGCTCTCATGCGCATGATCGACGCTATCTACGAGTCCGCGAGAACCGGCAAGGAAGCCGTGATCAAGTACTGATCGCATAAATTAAAGATAATCAGCCGCATAGAAAAAGGACGCGCCGCCATGGTGCGTCCATTTCTGTATTATCCGGTTTTATTCGGTCAATAATCAGGCGATAAGCTGATAATCAGCCTATAAGCTGATTTGTTACCTTCTCGAACCACTCGTCGATAGCCTTCTTGTCGTCGTCGGTAAACTTGACGAGGAAAGGAAGTCCGCCGGTCTTTATGTCGAGAACGTCGGAAATAACGTTTGTGCCTGCTTCGCGCGCAGCGTTCATTATCGCGGTCTTTGCCTCTTCGGGAGCGTCAAAGATGAAAGCAACGTTTGCGGCTCTCTTCTTGTTGAGCTCGTGGCAGAAACGTGTTATCTCGTTGGTAGCTTCCTTGCCGGATGCGATAGCGAGAACAACAAGACGCTGATTCTCGGGATTGTATGCGGGGGGAACGCGGTCAACCTTGCCCTCAACCTTCGAATTGAGGTATTCACACGCAAGCTTCATCTTTTTGCGGGATTCAGGATAAAAAAGGTACATTGCTTTCATTGCCATAGCAGTACAGCCTCCGTTGATAATATATTGTGTGTATTTATATTTATCTTTATCGTGACATATCCGGTATCCGAAAGGATACGTTTGTATTATAGCATATATTTTTCCAAAATACAACATATTGAACCCATTTATTTTGTTCATATTATGTTCAATATTTTTTCTGAACAATTTTGTCTTTTCCTCTTGACAAAATCCATCTTGCGTGGTATAATACTAACCGTTGAGTGACAGACAAGTTCACGACAACACCAAACAACAGAATATGCGGGAGTGGCGGAACTGGCAGACGCGCACGTTTGAGGGGCGTGTGACATCACGTCATACGGGTTCAAGTCCCGTTTCCCGCACCATGAAAAACCACTTTTGTCTATCGGACAAGGGTGGTTTTTTCAGCGAAATGAATCCCTTACGGGATTTGTGAAATACACTTCGTGCGTGAAATGCCCGTGAAATGCCCGCGGCATAGGTGGATATATTTCACTTGAAAATACAATAAATTTATGATATACTTTTAACAGAGGTGATGTTCGCTTTGGCTGAGTCAGAATTTCTGTTTTGTTTCTGTACTGTATTGTACAATGAATCCCGACAAAAAAACAGCACGAAGATATTTATAATAAATCCGGTTGAGAAAGACTGAAAGTTTGCTTCAAACGGTTTTAAGGTATATTCCGCGGTGCGGGCAATAACGAAAACCGCCGCGGCAATTCATTTCATGGGCTCAGACACAAAAAACATACAGGAGGTTACCCATGTCATCAGATAAATTTCACATTCTGAAAACCGCGGCGCTGATTGCTTTACTGCCGCTGCTGTCTGTCGGCTGCAGAAAAGCCGATCTCCCTTCCCATACCGCGCCCAAAAAGCTGGGCGATTACCTTTATTATGCGGAATATAACGATTATATCCCCGAAATCGCCGGCGATCCCGCGCCGATAGCGGTGAAGGGCGGCTGTTCCACCGTCCGAAACGGCAATTTCTTCGGACGCAATCTGGACATGAACTACTGCGAGTGCGTTGAATTCGTCGTCCGCATGAACGCAGGAAAAGACCGCTATGCCAGTATCGGACTTTCCGCCAACCCCTATATCGGCTCGGACGTTTCCAATATGACAGAGGCTGAGCTGCTGCGTATGCCCTACATCACCAACGACGGCATAAACGAAAACGGCGTGCTTGCCAGCGTCCACGTGGTGATGGCTGACGGCATTGACGATAAAAGCGGAACAAACAAGGGCGGCGAAGTAATCGACGGACGTTATGTGGTGCGCTATGTGCTGGATCACGCCAGATCCGCCGAACACGCTGTTTCCCTGCTGGAACAGGCGGATATCGTGGGAGGCTTCGGAGGCTACGGACTGCACTGGATGATCGCCGACGAAAAGGACACCTATGTTGTGGAAGTCATCGGCGGAAAGCTGTCTGTCAGCAAAAACGAATACAATTACCTTACAAATTTCTACCTCAACTACGGTCCCGTACAGAAGACGCAGGTTGTCGGCGGAACAACATTTGAAAATCTGCCGCTTCTGAACGAACGCGCCATAGGCGCGGAGAGGTGGGTATATATCCGCGAGCATTACGCCGACAGCAGTACCGCTCAGGGCATGGCAGAGCTTATGCAAAGCGTAAAGGCCACTACTTCATATACTCAGAGCGAGGACGACCTCTGGATCACCGAACATTCAGCGGACGGTCTGACTATTCACAGCCCCAAAGAGGACTTTCTCCGTGTGGCGGCGCAGCAGCGGGAAATGCACGAACGCCGTGACCGCGCAAATCCGCAGGGCGACTGGATCACCTGGCACACATCGGTTTATGACATCGCGCAGGCAGAGCTGACCGTATGGTCTCAGGAGGATTATACCGTTCCCTATCGTTTCACGTTGAAATGACCTGCCGATAATGACTGAAAATATAACATGAGATAAACCGGATTGGATAATTTCTGTGTTTTGCGTCTGTTTTTTCGTGTAAATTCGCCCAATGTATTGCAAAAAGCGAAATGATATGGTATAATACGGTTACCCTATAATGGTATTTTTATAAAATTCAGGAGATGATTCTTTTTTTATGGACAGTATACCCCGATGTTTTTCCTGCATTACGGCAGTTACATCAACATCAGTTTTATCGTCAGGATTCGATAGCGGCGCGGCGCTTCGCAGACTTATCGTAATTCTGATCCTGGTAATAGCAGGAGGCATCTTTTCGGGTGCGGAAACTGCCTTATCCTATTGCAACCGCACAAGGCTCAAAACTCTCGCCGCCGACGGAAACAGGGCCGCGGCGCGTGTCACAGCCGTCACTGAAAAATACGACAAGGCCATAGTGACCCTTCTCATCGTCATCAACATTATCCACGTAACCTGCGCGTCCGTATCCACGGTCCTTTGCGTCTCGCTTTTCGGCGAGGCTACCGGTTCGGCTGTATCCACTGTCGCGCTTACTCTGATAATGTTTCTTTTCAGTGAAACCATACCAAAAAATATAGCCAAAGCCAACAGCGACAGTTTTGCCATGGGTATCTCATGGCTTGTATTGTCGCTTTCTTTCGTACTCACTCCGGTCTGCGCCTTGTTCACCTTCATGTCGAACATATTGAAGAAGCTCCTTTCAAGAGGCGAAAAGGCTCCTTCCATGACTGAGGACGAGTTCTCCGATATCATCGAGAGCGTTGAGGAGGACGGCGTGCTTGAGCCCGAGGAGAGCAAGATAATCCGCTCGGCGATAGGCTTCGGCGACCTGAGAGCAAGAGACGTTATGACGGCAAGAGAGGATATAGTTGCCGTTGAACATTCCATTCCGAAGGACGAGCTTCGCACTCTTCTGCTGGGTACGAAATACTCACGTCTTCCCGTATATAACGCCGATATGGATAAGATAACCGGAGTGCTCCAGTCGATAGACTATATCGAGGCCACTCTCCGCGGAGGAGACGCGCCTTCAATAGACGAATTCAGTCTGCCGCCCTACCGCGTACCGCCGGATATCAAGCTCAATCCTCTGCTTGAGGGCATGACCCGCCGTCACATGCACCTTGCCATAGTCACCGGTATAGGAGGAGTTACACTCGGCGTGGTGACGATGGAAGACATACTCCGCGAGCTTGTGGGCGAAAGCGCCGACGACGACCTGGCTACAACAGGCGAAACGCCCGCCGTGTCGGAAACGGAGGTCTCGAAATGAGCACGACGATTCAGTACATTCTCATAATAATTTCAATAGTGCTTTCGGCGTTCTTTTCGGGAAGCGAAAACGCCATCGGCTCCTGCAACCGCATGAGACTTGAAAAGCAGGCGGAAGAGGGTAAAAAATCCGCAGTGATCGCCAGCAGGCTGGTCGAGGATTTCCCTCACACCATTTCCACCATTCTCATGGGCAACAATCTGGTGAACATACTCGCCTCCACTGTCGCTACGATCCTGTTCGTGTCATATTTCCCGAAAAACGGCGAGGCGATAGCCGCCGTTGTCATGACGGTGGTGCTGCTTATCTTCGGTGAAATACTCCCCAAGCTCATAGCCGTTGAATATGCCGACAGCCTCGTTACCGTCGTGGCGTGGCCGCTGCGAATCGTAATGATAATTTTCGCGCCTGTGGTCTATTTCGTCACATGGCTGGTAAATCTTATCTCCCCCATCTGGACTCCGAAGGAAGAAGCTCCCTCGGCTACCACCGACGAGCTGGTTACCATGGTCGAGGAAATCGAGGAGGAGGGCGTTATCACCGAAAAGGAAAGCGAGCTTATCCGTTCCGCGATAGAATTCACCGACGTTAACGCCCGCGATATCATGACTCCACGCGTGGACGTTGCCGCCTTCGATATCGACGACGGTATAGACGCGCTGCTCGACAATCACGACCTGCTTCAGTATTCGCGTTTTCCCGTATACCGTGAGAACTTCGACAACGTTATCGGTATCCTCTCATCCCGCAAGGTGATAAAGGAAACCGCCGCGGGACATGAGATCGACATAGAGGCAATGCTCAAGCCGGTGCTTTTCGTTCACATGACCCGTCCCATTTCCTCGATCCTTCACGAGCTCACCGCGAATCATCTGCAGATGGCTGTCGTCGTTGATGAGTACGGCGGTTCCATGGGCATACTTACCCGCGAGGACATTATTGAGGAGATCGTCGGCGAAATATACGACGAGACAGACGAGGAAGAAGGTCCCGACGTTATGGACGCGGGAATGGGCAGCTATATAGTTGACGCGGGTATCAGTATCGAGGACATGTTCGAGGCTGTAGGATATGCTCCCGACTCCGAATTCGAGAGCGAATATGCCACAGCGGGCGGCTGGGCAACCGAAATGCTGGACCGATTCCCCTCCGAGGGAGACAGCTTCAACTTCGACACACTGACGATCACCGTCATCGAAGCGCAGCCCAAGCGAGTCGAAAAGCTTCTTGTCACGATCAGGACCACCGGTGAGGAAGAGGAGAAATGATTTCTTCGACAGGCAAAATAATCAAAGGAAGACGTATCCGATGAAAATCGACAAATATAAAAGAAGCCTTGAGGTTTCCTACTCCATGGGCGCCGAGGCGACGGTGGAGCTGCTTCGCCGCAAACCAGAATGTGTCAAGACGGTATATTTCCATCCGGATTTCCGTGACGGAGAAGGAAAAAAGCTGATAGGCCGGCTCTGCTTTGAAAACAGCATATACGTTGAAACCGCCGAAAAGCCCTTCAACATTCTTTCCCAGAAGGAAAACTGTTTCGTCATAGGAGTATTCGAGAAATTCACCTCGGAGCTTTCCCGGGGCGACCATATAGTGCTGGTCAATCCGTCAAACGCCGGTAACGCGGGTACCATAATCCGCACTGCCGTGGGCTTCGGTATTCCGGATATAGCGGTCATAACTCCGGCGGTGGACTTTTTCGACCCGAAAACGGTGCGCGCCTCGATAGGAGCCATATTCTCCCTTCGCTTTGAGGAATTTTCTTCCTTTGACGAATATCTCGGAAAATATCCGGGACGCACCTGCTATCCCTTCATGCTCAACGCAACCGATTCGCTTACCGATATAAAGTTCGAGCACCCCGCTTCTCTTGTGTTCGGCAACGAGGCGACCGGTCTTCCGCCCACATTTGACAGCTTTGAGCATCGGGTAATAATAAAGCACACCAGGAATATCGACAGTCTCAATCTCCCCATAGCGGCGGGAATCGCGATCTATAAGCTCACCTCAGAATAATGCTTTTTCACGGGACGGCGCAGACCGTCCCGTTTTTTGTGCGATCATAAAACAAAAATTCATAAATTCTTATAGAATTCTTATTAAGCCTTATGATATAATGTGAACGCAAACAATGAGGGAGTAGCATGTGCGGTCGGTCGTTCCGATACGCGCAGCAAGTCAACAATCCCGTCTGGGTTCCGCTGTGGTCGGTCCCCATTCTGGCTTGCTTTCTATTGCGAGACTCATGTGCGGCGTTTTCGCGCCGTGCAGCGGGTCTGTTTTTCTGTAAATATGTCCTGCCGTACCTTGCGAAACGGCAGGAATTTTTGTTTTTGCGGAGGAAAACGCGTTGAATACACCGGTCACACTCAACTTTCTGTTTTTTCTCAATTCCGTACTTTTCGGAGTCGGACTTGCCATGGACGCTTTTTCGGTCTCGCTGGCAAACGGACTGAACGACCCGCAGATGAAGCGCGGAAGAATGTGCGCCATAGCAGGTACATTCGGAATATATCAGATACTCATGCCTCTTATCGGCTGGATATGCGTTCATACCATAGCGTCGGTATTCGAGAAATTCCAGACCTTTATTCCCTGGATTGCGCTTATCCTTCTGCTTTATATCGGCGGAAAGATGCTTATCGAGGGAATCAGGTCAAGAAAGGGTGTGGAAAGCAGCGAAAACGTCTCGCTCGGCTTCGGCGCGCTGATGATACAGGGCATTGCCACATCCATAGACGCGCTGTCTGTCGGCTTCACCATAGCGGAATATCCTCTCTACGCGGCTGTCGCCGAATCGCTGATCATCGGTATAGTCACATTCCTTATCTGTATCTGCGGACTGCTCATCGGCAGAAAATTCGGCACCAAGCTGGCATGGAAAGCCTCGGTCCTGGGCGGTGTGATACTTATCGCGATAGGAATCGAGATTTTCGTGACCGGCATATTCTGAGTATTCTGTATTTTCACACATAACATTTCAGACAAACGAAAGGTAAAAGGCATTATGTTAGTTCCCGTATTACTGTTTCTGCTCGGACTTATCCTGCTGGTAAAGGGAGGAGACTGGTTTGTTGACAGCGCGGTTGGAATCGCAAAGCGCTTCCGCATACCCGACGTTATTATCGGCGCGACAGTCGTATCCATCGGCACCACTCTGCCGGAGGTCATGGTTTCCGCGTCGTCGGCGCTGTCCGGTCACGGCGAGATAGCCTACGGAAACGCAGTGGGATCGGTGATCTGCAATACAGCTCTCATCAGCGCGCTGACCGTAGCCATAAAGCCCTGTACCGCAGACAGAAAATCGCTGAGAATGCCCGTGCTGTTCTTCTTCATCGCGGCAGTATTCTATTCGGCGGTCGCTGTGATCACCGGAAAATTCAGCCGTCTTACCGGTATCATTCTTCTCGTGATCTTCCTTGCCTATATGGCGGCTGTGCTTATGACCACAAAAAAGGAAGAACTTACCGATGCACCGGAAGAGGATAAGAATCCGGGCGAAGATGACGCTTCGGTCAAATCGCTGATAAAGGACGTCGTATTCCTTATCATCGGCGCGGCGTTCATAGCGTTCGGCGCGGATCTGCTGGTCGATAACGGCACGCTGATAGCCCAGGCTCTCGGCGTTCCCGAAACAGTCATTGCGCTCACCTTCGTGGCTCTCGGAACCTCGCTTCCCGAGCTTGTTACTGCGATCACCTCGCTTATCAAGGGACACGGTTCGCTTTCTTTGGGCAATATCATCGGCGCGAACCTGTTTGATCTGGTGCTGGTAAGCGGTCTGGCAACCGCGCTCAGCCCCTTCGCGGTGCCGTCATCCAAGACTCTTGCGGGTATGAACGCAACATATATCCTCGACCTGCCGCTCATGATCACCGCAATGGCAATACTGACCCTTCCTCCCCTCTTTACCGGAAAGCTCCGCCGCGCACAGGGAATAATACTTCTTGTCCTCTATGCCGGATTCTGCTTTGTCCAGTTTGCATTGTAACCGGATAAAAATGTCATCATCAGTCCGCCCCGACCGGCGGACTTTTGTTTATCTTACTAACATAACGGAATATATCAATTAAGACATATCATCAACAAATATTATGAATAATTTTTCTGTATAACTATTGACATTTTACAACATTTATGATATCATATCAAGGCTGAAATACTGCCGCCGACAGGCGTATTTCCAATATAATTACATAACGGAGGAAGATATGGCAAAAAGAATTACAGCGCTTCTGCTTGCGATGCTCATGCTCGTATCCGCCGCTGCCTGCGCAGAAAAGGCAGACAAGGACGATACAGCTGATACAGCTGCAGAGCAGACAGAAGAAGTCACCGAGGACGACGCTCCCAAGGAAGAGCTTCCGGATCTTCCGGCAATGGATTTCGAAGGAAAGACCTTCACATTTATCGTCCGCGGCGAATCATACAGCGAGTGGGCAAGCCAGGACATATTTGCCGAAGAACAGAACGGCGAACCCGTGAACGACGCCGTAATCGAAAGAAACATTTATCTTGAAGAAAACTACAAGTGCAAGATCGAACAGTTCGGCGCGTCCGACGTAGGCGCACAGGCAAAGAAATCGATCTCCGCAGGAAGCGATGACTATCAGGTAGTTATGGCAAATACTCAGGAGAGCGGCTCCCTCGCAACTCAGCAGCTTCTCTACGACCTCAACGAGGTTGAGTATCTCGACCTTTCCCGCAGCTGGTGGGACCAGCGTTCGGTAGAGCTCCTCTCTATCGGCAACATTCTCTACTTCATGACCGGCGATAACTCCATCATGGCAAACGACGCCACATGGATACTCATGTTCAACAAGAAGATGATAACCGACAACAACCTTGAAAACCCCTATGACCTCGTAAACGGCAGGACATGGACGGTTGACAAGATGCTTGAAATGGCTTCGGGCGTTGCTTCCGACCTTAACGGCGACGGTAAATACAAGTACACCGACGACCAGTTCGGTTTCGCTACTCACGACTCCTCCAACGAAGGCTTCTTCTTCGGCGCGGGCTGCCGCATCACCTCCAAGGACGAGGAAGACATCCCCTATATCGACCTCAACGTTGACCGCGCAACTTCTCTTCTTGAGAGAGGTTCTGCTCTTATGAGCGATAAGTCAATCGTTGTCAACGCATCCGTACTCGGTCTGAGCAGTATGCTTACCGACCTTCAGCCCGTATTTGAGAGCGGACGTTCTCTCTTCTACGGCGAGGTCATGCAGTGCATCATCCGTCTCCGTGAGATGGAGATCGACTTCGGCGTACTTCCTTTCCCGATGTTCGACGAATCCCAGGAATCCTATAACCACTTCATCCATGTTACTGCCTGCATGACTTCAATCCCAGTTTCCAACCCCGCTCCCGAGGACGCAGGCTTCATTCTCGAGGCTATGGCTGCAAAGTCCAAGTACACGCTCCGCAAGGCTTACTACGAAGTCTGCCTTACCACAAAGTTCGCCCGTGACGAAGAATCCGCAGAGATGCTCGATATCATCATTTCCACAAGAGCTTATGATATCGGTTACATCTACGGCTGGGGAAGCCTCTTCTCCTCCTTCAACACCTGTATGGACAAGGGCAATACCGACTACGCTTCAAAGGTTGCAAAGAGCGAAAAGGCTGCTAACCGCGCCCTCGACAAGGCTGTCAGCAAGTGGCTCGGAGACTGATAACACAGCTCTGATATAAATCACGGCATTATTAAAGGCAGGAGCCGATAACTCCTGCCTTATCTTATTGTCTTATACTTTTATATGAGATCGATCGTATCGACAGCAGGCCGCATCCAGCCGTCTCCCGTGGTGAATTTCTCCTTCACCGCAAGCTCCACCGGACGGTCTCCGTCGAATATTCCTATATTGATAACAGAACGGTAACTGCCCTGCGGGAAGTCTCTGAGGTCAAGAGGAACCCTGATATCAGCCGAGCCGCCGGGTCTTATTGTGCGGAGATCGAAGTCTGATGTAAATACTTTTTCATACTGCGCGCATCCGATTTTCACCTTGAGCTTATAATCGTGATAAGCTCTCGCCCAGCCTCTGTTTTCAATATGAAGGGTGATGACGTTGTGTGCGCTGCGCTGAAGCGGAGGAAGTATCATCGAGGTCAGGAAGAACCAGTAGCCCAGACGGTTCGCGCAGTAGTCGGCAAGATAGGGCTCGTTTTCAAGCCATACCCTCGGGTAGCCGTGGAAACCGGCGAAGGTCGCCCGTGAATTTTTCAGCGCCTCTATCACGGTGTAACCGCTGCGGTAATGGCAGTCGAATTGGGGACGGATATAGGTATAATGCGCGAATTCTATGCAGGAGGGGGCGTACTCCGCAAGCCGTTCAAACGCCCAGGGCGCGCGCATGGTGTCGTAGTCGTTGTTCTGAGTGTAGTAGTCGCAGCAGATGGAGTCATCCTGCAGTCCCATGCCCCTCGCCTCGGCGTAACGGAGCATCTCGTTCACTTCATCCATTCCCCGTGCGAGACGGCCTATTATGTGGTCGTCGTTGCAGAGAATGAAGGTGTCGGGAAAATATTTCGTGTGCAGGTCAAAGTGGCGTTTAACCGTTTCCATTGGGTATATCCTGCCCTCTCCGGCAACGGTGTGGCCCTCGCCCCAGGTTCCGTAGGTTCCGATGTCGATAAGCTCTATGCGGCTGTCTCCGTTGTACTTCTCTCCCAGCTTCTCCATGAAAAGCTCAAGATAGTGCAGGAATATCTCATCGGAATAGTCGGGCTGGACACATCCTCCCGGCATGGTATAGCATTTCGCGCCTTCCTCAAAAATGTATTCGGGGCAGGCGTTCCAGTACGCGCCGTCTCCCTCGAAGGTGCATATTCTCAGCGCGAAGGTATAGCCGTATTTTCCCCACTCCTCCATGATGCTGTCCAGAGGTGAAAAGTCATACACACCCTTTCTCTTCTCTATATCGGACCAGTCAAAGCGAAGGTACAGGTGATTCAGAGCCGGAAAATCCGTAAGATAATCTCCGGCGATATTCCTGTCGCGGTATTCTCCGCGGTGGAGGCCGTTGTCGATATAATGCCAGAACCAGCCCTTGTGGGGATTTTTAAGTATGCGCTTGTCGTCTGTTGCTTCTCGAAGGTCTATCCGACTGTGATTCACGCTTTTCTCGTCATATTCAAGATCGGTACAGAGCGTCTGAGGCTCGCCGGCACAGCCGGTATTTATTTCGTTTATGAATGGCATATAATTCTCCTCCGTTATTATCATGACGCGATTATATCACACAGACAGACAATTTGCAAGTCTGATACGGATAATTTGTAAAATTTGTAAAATTCGGCGCGGGCGAGGAAAAAATCCGTACCGAAGCTTGATTTTTTGCGCTTTTTATGATATAATACCGACACGATCGGAAAAATACGCCGGTGTGTTGGA
>JAZQNC010000161.1:0-6006 GCA_045627165.1 Eubacteriales bacterium | reverse complement strand
GCTACATACGCCGGCATTGCCGGCGGCGTTATCGGCGTCGATAAAGCTTGCCATGGCATGCTCTATAATTGACTGAGCGCTTGCATAATAATTATCCGGAAGCAGGGCTTTGTCCTCGGAAAGAGAGCTTATATAGTCGAGCATTTCGCTGATTGTCCAGCCGCTCATTGAGTTAAGCGAAGACTTTTTGCCTATGAGCGTATCGAAAGAGAAGTGCGTCATCATAGAATAAAGCTTTCCGTCGGTTTCGAAGCACTCCGTAACGCAGGGAAGAAGATTATTGAGACTCACATATTCGCTCTGACTGTTTTCTATAAAGCCGTAGAGATCGCACAGCGCGCCGGTTTTTGTCAGTTTTTCAATTACGGAAGGAGCCTGTATCGCGGCGATGATGTCGGGTACATAGCCGACTGACATATCAAAAATGAGCTTTTCGTAATCGCTGTAGTACGAGAGCTCAATACGGCAGTCATCGTTTTTCATGTTGAAATCCGAAACGGCGCGGGTGAGTATTGGATTTTTTGAACAGTAGGCGAGGTCGATTATCCTGCCGTCAAAATCATCCATGTATTCATCCGATACCTTAAGAAGCGCATATCTGCGTGTATATTCCACAGGATCTACCAGAGCAACGAAATACTCGTTCTCGCTTATGCATTCCATTCCGGCTAAGACATAGCTTCCCAGCCCGACGTCCATCATATCGGCAACAAGATTTCTTTCGTCCGAATCGAACAGTCCGCTGTACAGCTTTGTTCCCTCTAAAAAGTAGTAATCGTATGCGCTGTCTATGTAATATCCGCCCGGATCACTATAGAGCGTATAAGATACCGCATCACTTCCATCGGTATCCTCCGTATCCACTGCAAGAATTTTGGCTGAATTCCTTCCTATTTCGTCGTCAAACTCACTGTAAGGAAAGTATATTTTGTCACCTACAAGAGTCGGCCCATCAGTTAAGGGGCTATCATCAAAAGAAACCGGAACTGTAATTTCGCTTACGGTGTTTCCGGCATTATCAATAACTTCGTAGTGGTATTTTGTTTTTTTGTTGTCGTTGTTGAAATAAATGAGGTAAATATTATCTCCCGATCCTTCGATTTCCGCAAACATTTTTGCCGAAGCTGACCTGTCGAAGCTTCCGGTAAGCGTGCCGTCCGCAGCGAAAGTGCAGAAACGAATGGCGGCGTATTCCGAATACCCGCTGTCCTCGTCGGAGGCATATATATAAGCAGGAACGGTTATCATATCTTCGGACACGGATATTCCCCTGGAAATAATACCGTATTTGAGTTTGCAGCTTTCGTCGATACCAAACTCCTTATATATTTCTTCGCTGATATCGGGCAAAACCAGCCTGTTATTCGATACGATATTTAACTCATCATCCGTGTTGATCATATATACGGAATAATTGTCGGTGTAAACATCCAGATAATATGTATACCCTTTATCGGTTTTATATAAAGACATACAGTAGTTTTTGTTGTTTGTTATGTCGCTCGGAGGGTTGATTATGTACATTTCACATTTATGAGAAAGCTCTTTTTCGGGAGGTATATATTCATCTTCTGCATCTTTGCATGAAAACAGCGTCAGGATAGAAATAATCATAATCAGAAGCGGAAACATTATTTTTGCCTTGCGCATAATTTTACCTTCTTTCAAAATACCGAAAGCCGGCGCTGCAGACACCGACTTTCGGATTGTCGGTTCAAAAATTAAAATGTATATTCCCAGGTAACACCTGTCCATGTACTGGAATTCATTGTTTTTACCGAATGATGTGTGCATGCGCTGAATGTACCATGCTCATAATACACTGAACCGCCTGCGCTTTTTGATTTTTGTCCTGTTCATGGTAACACCTCCAAAAATCTGATTTAAGGTTGATGGTTAATTGTAATGCTGTTCCGGAACGATTATATTATACCACATTTTAATTCAAAATACAACAACACTCGGTATACCCAAATGTCGGATTTTTAATGTATTTGCTGAATATTTACAAAAAAGCAAAACAACGGCAATATAAAATAATACCCAGAGGTAACGTCAATTCTGACCCGCCGTGTGAAACGTATATACAAGTACAAATAATACCGAACAAAAAATCAGCAGCATTGCCGTATAACAGGCTTTGCTGCTGTATTTCTGTTTATTGAGATTCAGAATCAGTATCCGTAAACGCCGTATAATCAAAAAACACAGGGACGCGGAGCTTCCCGTTCTGCTTATCTGCCGGGACGGTATCGTTACGACCTGTCTGCAAGACCGGAGAGGGTTTCGGCGTCGAGAACGCTGCCTGTTTCGGAATTCGTCCATTCTCCGGTATCGTGGTTAAGCCTGTATCCGCTTTCCTCGCCGGAAACCGGGTCGCGGACAGTCATCCAGTCGGGGTCGTATTGCGACCATCTGACGTTTCCGCCGGATTTTTCAGCCGCCGCCCGTGCGGATTCTCTGGCGCTGTCGAGCAGATCGTCAACAGTCTTTATGATACTGGCATTATCTGCGGCTCCTTTATCCGCCTTTGCCTTTGTGCGCTTCCACACAAGACGGTACGAGCCTTTGATGATAAGAAAGAGATTCAGCAGTACGGCCGCGCCCGATCCCACCAAACCGGCAAAGTTTGCCGCGGACGACGTGGGTATCTCGTCGATTCGGTAGAGATACCGGCAGATCAGAAAAGGAACCGAGCTCCATAAGATAAATTCAAGCACTGTGATCTGATTCATCCCTGCCGCCCGCTGTACCTTTTCGATTGCTTTTGAACTTTTTTTCCTCATATCGTGCAGTGTGTTCCTTTCAGTCGTTTAATTGTTTTGTTGTCATATCGCAAATAATATATCACATATTGCGTGATTTTTCAAGAGGGGCAAATGCCGAAAGATAAACTTTCGGCAGCGAAAGATAAACTTTCGGCAGCGAAAGATAAACTTTCGGCAGCGAAAGATAAACTTTCGGCAGCGAAAGCTGAATTTTCGGCAGCGAAAGCTGAACTTTCGGCAGCGAAAGATAAACTTTCGGATTGGAGCATTTTTTTATTGCCGTATATCGAGCCGCCCGTTTTTCCGTATATGCTCATTTAACGTTAAGATCGGAGTGCAGATCGGAATAATCTATGATCACCTTTCGGCATTCTCTGCAAAGATATGCTTTCACGGCGGAGCCTTTGAGTGCCGAAAATCCCGACAATACAACCGCCCCCTCGTGGAATTCTGCTCTGCTGAAAAAGGGACGCTTCTCGCCCTTTATCCATGAAAGCTCGTGAGGACTTGTGATCACGCCGGTTTCGGTTTCGCCGCCGCAGTAAGGACATTTCATAATGAATAACGTTGTTTTCGCTGACGCGAAATCTTCCTTTCGGATAATATTTATGCTTTTTGACGTGACGTGTATAAAATTGTTCCGTAAAATGCCGATTATTTGTCCGAATACCATTGCCCTGCCGGGAAAAGTGTGCTATAATATGTACCGTTGCGGGCTTGCGGCATTATTATGTGAATTTCATTATCAAACAATACAAGGCAGGACGGGTGAATATGGAACAGACGGAATGGGAAAAGCTCACCAGAGAAGAAAAGAACGTACAGCTTTATCTTAAACAGAAAAGACTTCTCGGTGATTTTCTTCAGCGCGGAGCGATTTCGCAGGAGCAGTATAACAAGAGCCTCGGCGACATGACCGAGAAAATGGGAATGCAGAAATATCTCTGTTCCGAAGCGCAGGGTTAAATAGCCCTTTCAGCAGTTGAGGTACTGTATCTTCTCGCTTCCCGCGGTGGTTATCGCGCCGACGGTCACGTTTCTGAAACCTTCTTTTCTTACCACACGGATTGCGGCGCAGTCCGTGTTTTTATTTATTATGTTTGAGATCACCGAATCCTGCAGATAGCCCTCCACCAGCACAGCCTGACTGCTGTCGCAGATCACGTTGGATATGTTGATGTTCGTCATGCTTTCGGGCATATTCTTTCCGTAGAAGTCTCCGTCTCCCAGAAGAAGCACGCCGCCGGCGCGGAAGCCCTTTGGCGAGGTGTCGATAACTCCGTCGATTATGACGTTGTATATCCTTGCCTGAGCGGGGAGCAGGCGAATGTGGAAGCAGATGTGTCCCTTGGAATATCCGGCGATGTTGCGGATGATGATATCGTGTATGTCTCTTTCGCGCCTTGACCAGTCGTTGTGCATGACGTGGGTAGAGCGCAGACTTCCTCCGGGACGGTATTCGGTATCCGAAGCTATGGCGGTGAGCGCCACAAGATCGTCTCCCGTTCCGCCGGTGATATCCGAGATAATTATATCGTGACAGCCGTTGCGCAGGTCGATACCGTCCTGATTTTCGGTATTCATAAGCATACCGTCCACCTCTTTTGCCATGCAGGCGTCGAAATCAATTTTCTCTATGCTGCCGAAGGAGCAGGCCTCAAAGGATATGCCCCAGCCGTGTGAGCATACGATGCGCAGATTGCTTACCGAGCAATATGATGCGTTGGCAAAGAGTATGCCGATTCCTCTCCAGTCGCCGTAGTGGGATTCGTTGGGGTCCAGCGCGTCGGTGCCGTAGGAGTGGTCATGCTCGTCCCAGAAATCAAGCTTTCCCGATTTTTTGCGCTCTTCGGGGATCCAGTCGGCGAGACGGATAAGGTCCTCGGGCAGCTTGGGACAGGGACAGGCCAGCACCTTGGAGCCGTCGCCCGTAGCGCGGGGATGATCCGCGCCTTCAAGCACGCAGAGCCCTTCGCCGCGGATGTGGATATTGCTTATCGGCTGAGGGTCCTCTATTCCCATGCCGCAGTTTGCGCTGCGGAAGAAATTGTCGCGGCATCTGTCGGAGAGCTTGAGAGTACAGTTCTGCAGAATTATCGTGGTGTTTTCGGGTATGAGTACCGCACGGTCAAGCATCCACACCTTTCTCTGCGGCTCGATATCGCTGTTTCTCGGCGGTATATACACTATGCCGTCCTCGCTGTCGCGTATCGCGCAGTCGATCATATCGTTGTCGCTCATGCCTTTATATTCGTTTGCGTTCTTCATTGCTGCCATTACCTCCGGAAAAATGTATCGTATTATCTATGCTACATTATAAATGTTTTTTCCCGAAATGTCAAACAAATATCATTCATTTGTGTAAATGTATTGTTAAACGGTCCGGATTGTGGTATAATCCGAACAATAATCTATTATCGGAGATAACGTCATGAATACAATGCCTTATGTCAGACTTCCGTTCTGTGATAATGAAGCTTTTTCAAACGCGGTAAAGACGGTGCGGCTGTGCCGTTCACAGACAAAATGCTACGGCTTTGAATATCCGTTTTTCGCTCCCGGCGGAGCCTACGGCGACTGCTGGTGGAGCCTCGACTATGCCCTTGCGGTGGACGGATACAAATGGATAGAGCCCTGCGTCGAGAAGGACTTCATCATGAATATGTCGATGGCGCAGGAGAAGGACGGAAGGATAAAGCTCTACGGAATAGACCGCTTTGACAGTCATTTCAGGGATACCTCCATTGTCGTCGGCTCGCTGCCGAAGTATTTCGAGACGGCTTATACGGCTTTTCTGCGCGCTGACGACGAAAAGCTGAAAAGGACGATATATAGTATGCTTCGCGGAAGTCTGGAGTGGTGGAAGACTAACAGATACGTCGAAGAAATATCGCTCTATTACGCCATATTCGAGGAGACCTTCGTACCAAATACGGAATACGGACGTGAAGAATACTGTCCGATTGATCTGAATATGCAGCTGGTAAGAGGATACGAGAACACCGCAAAGATCGCCGCATATTTCGGAGAAAACGATATTGCAGAGGAGCTGAGAAAAGAGGCGGGCAATATCCTCCGCGCCGTGAACGTCTATCTTTGGAATGAAGAAAAGGGAGCGTTTTATCCGTATAACGCGAAGCTGAAAAAGCATCACGGTACGCTTATGGTTTCTTCCTTTAACGGGCTTATGTTCGGCAATGCCGACGCGGCAATGAAAGAGAAAATGCTTGCGAAGCTG
>JAZQNC010000160.1:0-5979 GCA_045627165.1 Eubacteriales bacterium | reverse complement strand
CATGCTTTTCATTGTGCCGGCGTCCTCCGCCATAGTCTTTGCCGATTCGCAGATGATGCGGGGGGCAAGCCTGTCCTTTGCCAGTACGGCGGCAAGAGGCGCGAAATCCGGTCCGTATTCGCTGTCCTCGAAGGTCAGATGCTTTTTCTCTCCCGCCGGACCGTATTCTATCTTTGAAAAATGACAGTGGAGATTCTGAGCGTATTCCGCGCCCAGCCTTGACGATATCGCGTCGAACACTGCTTTGTAGTCGTCCTCAGTGCGGAAAAGACCGTTTGCTCTCGCGTTCATGTGTCCGAAATCCACCACGGGATGAAGTCTGCCGTCTATGGAGCAGATGTCGAGCACCTCGTCGAGGGTGCCGAGCTGATTGACCTTGCCCATGGTTTCAAGTCCGAATCTGATTTTCGTGTCAGGAAAGGCTTCGAGAGCCTTGTACATGGTATCCTTTGCCAGCTCAACAGCTTCTTCTCTGGATATTTTCGACGCGCTTCCGGTGTGGATGACGATAGTATCCGCGGCCATCGCTTCGGCGGCTTCGAGGCTCTGACCGATATAATTTATGCTTTTGAGCCTTGTCTCTTCCACGATTCCCGAAAGAGAAATGAAATAGGGCGTGTGAAGCGAAAGGACTATTCCGTTTGCGCGGGCTTCCGCTCCGATCTTTGCAAAGGTTTCGAGGCTTCCGGTGATACCGTTGCCCGCCGAATATTCGTATGCGTCGAGTCCTCTCGCTTTGAGCCAGGCGGGCTGCTGATATGTATGCTTATAGCCCTCGGCGGCAAAGGACGCGGAATTTCCCGCGGGACCGAATAACGCTCTGTCTGACATTTTATGTAACTCCGTATTTTTTCGTATTTATTTACCTGTGCCTCAGGCGGTACAGCGCCAGCAGAGGCTTTTCAAGAGCGCGCTTGAAGCGGAACAGGGGAGTGCGCTTGTCTCTTATGGGCTTAACGAGGATGCAGTACATCCCCGCAAGCCTTCCCGCCAGCACGTCGGTGAAAATCTGATCCCCCAGCATCACCGTATCGCGCTTCGTCGTTCCCATCGCCTTCATGGCGGCTTTTAGATACTTCGTGCCGGGCTTCGAGGATTTTGCATGGGCGTAGAAACCCAGAGAACGGTTGAACAGCACGACTCTTTCGCTGTCGTTGTTTGAAACGAAGGAGCAGGAAATTCCGGCGGCTTCAAGCCTTCTGAGCCACGCGCGCAGACGGGGCGACGGCTCCGGCGTTTCGTAGGGTTCGAGAGTGTTGTCTATGTCGCAGACGAATCCGCGGACACCGTTTTGAGCGAGCTGCTGTATATCGACGGAGTATATATCGTCGTGATATTCGTCCGGAAGAAACAATGACGGCATTGGCACACAAATCCTCTTTTTAATACTGACATATATTTTAGCACAAACGGGAGCGTTCTTTATGAATACACTGTTAACTTTATTAAGAACATAAAAATAAGCAGCGGTTTTGTGCCGCTGCTTACACAACTCTGCGAAAAAATCAGATCTTACCGGCCTTTTTCTTCTCGGCGAAAACCTTGATGTCTTCCACCATCTTGTCAACGTCCGCGTCGTTGCGGGTCGGAACGGTGAGAGAATTTCCTGCGTTATCCTTGAAGGTGATCATGCAGTATTTTGCGTGAAGTCTGTTTTTGCCCTTTGTGAATACGTATTCGCTTACCTCGGTAAATACGTCCTCTATGGAAAGGTAGGGGATCTGTGTGAGCTTGTTGTCAACATAATTGTCGCACAGGCCGAGACGGCGCGTATAGAGGCAGAGACTGTTCGCGGTGAACATGAGAAGCGTCTTGGTGTAGTAGTTGGTGCGGAACTTTCCGTCGTTTCCGCGCTTTACGAGAAGCTCCTCGCTTCCGGTGAAATCGAATTCTCCGATGTATGTGGGGTCGTGAAGGGGAATTACCTTTACGTGCTTTTCTTCCAGTCCCATTACCTTCAGCGCGTCGTCAAGCATGGATTTGGTGTTGCGGTCAAGCTGGTCGGTGATGCCCTGCTCGTTGGAACGTCCTCCGTTGGTGATGAGGATCAGTCCCACGCCCGCGAGAAGAAGAATGATTGCAGGCGTTATCAGCGCGAAAACGTGTCCGATATCCATGAGCATGAGAATGAAGGGGATAAGACCGACGACGATGCAGGCGATTCCCACCGGGATTGGCCATTCAGCGCCGGTGAAGTACTTTTTGTTGTATTTGAAATCCATAAACTCTCTCCTTTTTGTATGTATTGAATCCGGCAGCGTGTAATTGATTTACATATAAATGATTATAACATATACGGTATTCTTTGTAAAGGCTTTTGCGCGAAAAATATGAAAATGTCCGAAACATAATGCGTCAAAAAACAAAAGAGTGAAAATAAAAACAAATCACCGGGCATAAAACCCGGTGAAGAAAATGAAGCACGGCAAATCAGACCTTGCCGCAGCAGTCGTGACAGAAGCCGGAAAAGATAACCTCGCAGCCCGTCGTCCTGTATTCCGAGGCTTCGCACAGCTTCAGTACGGCTTCGGCGGGGATATCCGAGTCGAAGACCTTTCCGCAGCAGCTGCATCTGAAATGACAGTGAGGGGAGGTGGTGCGGTCGAATCTGTCGGGGGCGTTGGCAATCTCTATGCGCAGTATCTTTCCCTCGTCCGCCAGTACGTTGAGATTGCGGTACACTGTGGCGCGGCTTATTTTGGGACATTTGTCGTGGACGGCGTTGTATATTTCCTCGGACGTGGGATGCGTGTCAAGCTGCATGACCGCGTCGTATACGAGCATCCTCTGTCTGGTTGTTCGGCGTATCATCTGCGCACCTCGGTTTGTTTCGGTTTCGGATATTTGTTATTCAGACGATTCCGTCCGCTTTCATTGCGGCGAAGATATGTTCCGCGATGGCTGCCATGCCCTTATCTCCAGGATGCGCGGCCACTCCCGGATGCTCGAAAAGCCCGATGGCGCGGTATTCGTCGCCGTGAATATCGGTCAGCGAGATAAAATGCGCGCCGTCAGCGGCAGCGACCGACGAAATTCCGTTTTCCTTCTCGTCGCTGTGCCAGAAGGGTCCGACGCAGTATACCTTTGAAGAGGGGAAGTAATCTATGAGCATTCCGTATTTTTCGAGGAAAGCGTCAAGCTTTTCCGAGGGATTGTTTTCCGAAAGCTGGATCACGACCGCGTCGGGCTGCCAGTCCTTTTCCTTTCCGAGCTGAAGAGCGATATCGTAATTTTCGGGTTCGCGCTCTATCGCCGCCGAATTGCCCACCATAAGCTCCGGATTCTTTCCCGCATCGGCGAGAAGCTGCTGGAGTCTGTGAACGAAATCGTTTTCGGGCGCGGACGCCGCCATTCCGTGACAATAAGGCCAGCCGATGCCGTCGGCGCGTCCGTGAAGCGTGAGACTGTTGCCTATATGCAGTACTTTCATATTTATGTCTTCCTTTCGGTCTGTTTGTGGTATGTTATCTGAATATGAAGTTGTCGGTTTCGCCTACGCCGAGGATGGCGTTATCTTCGGTGAGCTTCACGCCGTTGACGGTGACGTTTTCAACCGTGATATTGCGGTAACGCACACCGGGCAGAGAAGAATGTATCACTATCGGGCAGGCAAACCTGCCGTCTCTCATGGGCATACCCTCGGAATAGTAAACGGTGATGTTTCTTACGTTTACGTCGTGTACTCCGCCACAGACTATATCGGTAAGGTCGGGAATATTGACCAGATCTGACGGAAGCCCCCATGCGGTGCAGTTGCCGGGATTACGGAAACGGTAGTTTGCGATGCTGACAAGATTGGCTATTTCGAGCTTATCTTTGTTGGTATAGACCGTTTCGTCTGTGTCCTGATACTGGGAGAGGGTGTAGAAGGGCTCGTATTCGACTCTGATATTCTCGAAGGTGATATCCGAGACCTCGGCGCAGTCGCCGTTCTGAATGTCGAGAGCGGTGTTGCCGGCGCGGAGAATGTCGCAGCCACGGAAAGTGATATTCTTATACTCGCGGCAGGCGGTCTCGATGCCTATCTCGCAGGTCTTTCCCCAGTCGCACCAGAGCACGCAGTTCTCGAAGAGCATATCCCTGTTGTCGGTAAGAACGTAGCGGTCGATCCCCTTGACCGTGATAGTGTCGTCGAAGGAATGGATGAAGGAATTTCTTACAGTGATACGCTGGCTGTTTACCACGTCAACTCCGTCCGTGTTGTATCTCCACTGACCGAAAATCTTTATGTCGTCCACGTCAACGTCGAAGCAGTGGAAAAGATTGAGGCACCAGATGGCAGAGTTGCGCATACCAACGCCTTCGATTCTGATATTATTGCAGTCGTAGAACTTGATGTTTCCGTTTGTGTAGTCCTCGTAGCAGTGGCGGTTGATCCTGCCCTCGCCTGTGTCGTCGAGGATTCCGTTTCCGAAGATGTGTATGTTTTCGGCATTCTCGGCAAAGATGCAGCCGTAGACCAGCGCGTCGCGGTCGATATATACGCTCTCATTCGATTTCAGCCTTATCTTTCCGGGGTAGTGGATACCCGCGCCGAAATAATAGGTCACGTCCTCTTTCGCGGGAGCCGCGATGGGCGCGCTGATGAAAATATACAGACAGTGATGATAGTCGTCGGTCTCAAGCACCAGCTGCGCCGTGCCGCTGACGGTAAAGGTGATGGCGCCGTTCTTTTCCACGGCGGTTATCCCCTTTGAATAGGGCTTTATCATAACTCTGTCATGTTTGCGGGAGGCTTTGACCGAAAAGACAAGAGGCTCGGAGCCGTCGGTCACGATGTTGACAAAGGAAGCGTCCTCGGACTGTTCGTAGGGGCGCTGATAGGTGGTCCATACCCTGTTGAGCGGATACGCCGAGATGCGGCAGGTGTAGACCGGCACATCCTCGCCGTTTACCGAAACTGTATAGTCGTCTGATATGGGTTCCACGAGATTGAAAACCGATTTTGTGTACTCATGAATGAAGCGCGAATATGAAAACATTGTTTTCCTCCGTGTGATCTGAAAGATGGATGATGAAATCTATATGCCGTGAAAATTATCATCTGTGAGACGTGCGGACGAACCGCCGCAGCCTCATTATACCATAATATTCCGCGAAATAAAAGACATAAGCGAAAAATAACGCCGAAAATTATCGTATTTCAAATTTGAGAAAAAAATACTCAAATAGTACTTGACCTTATCGGAAAAATGTTATATAATACACTATAATATAGTGCGATTATTGTGCCCTGCCGCGGGAGATGTGGGTTTCGCGGCGGAAATATAAATGAAACGGTGATATTAACGAACCGAAGAGGAGCCGCTCAATGAAGAAAAAGCTTTATATTGCGTTGATTGTTGTACTTCTGTTTATACCGAGTCTGATTGCTCTTGCCTTTTATTCCGCGGCGCAGAGCTCTCCCGTAACGAGGGGAGCGGTTTATGAGATGTCGCTGACCGACATAGACGGCAATACCTATCGGTTCATTCCTTCGGAAAGCGGTTCCGACGACAGCAGCGCCGCATCTGACAAGGAGGAGCTGGGCGATACTCCGGTCAACTTCTTTATCAGTCTCAACGACGGCGCGCAGGAGGTGGGCGAGATACCTCCCGCGGTGCTTGCCGGAAACTGCTATACCGCCGTATATCACAGCTACAATCTCCAGACCGTCTATAAATACTACTTCACCACTGATGCGGCCTTTGCCTACTATACGGACAACAACGGTAAGATGTATAAGATAGACTCGAAGGACGCGGGAGCTTTCATAGCTTCAAGGTACGCTGTTTCGCTCTACAAGGATGCGGCGGCTCCCACCATGACGGTGGGCAATACCAAGATACTGCCTCAGACCATGAACTGGAATTACCGTCTCACCAGCGGACAGTATTCTCCCGCGGTCGTTCCGCTTTCGACCTCCGATACCTCGGTTGACGTCCGCGGTATGCTCAGCTTCAGCTACGACGTGGAGCCCGACAGCGTATTTGTGACCGT
>JAZQNC010000159.1:0-3429 GCA_045627165.1 Eubacteriales bacterium | reverse complement strand
TGAGCGGTTACATACTCATTCTGCTTCTTCATCCATCGCTTCAAGAAGAAAACTCACCGGACGAAAGCCGTCATTACATGAAATCATCGCCGTTTTTTCGTCCTTCATCCACCCGTCATAGAAGTTGCTTCCTCCGCAGGATAATGCCAGCACAAAGGGAGATATGCTGTCCCATGCCGAAGTACAGAATCCCTCGGGGCGCTGCCAGCCTTCGGCTGTGAAGGTCTGCCCTTCTTCAAGATCGCACGCATGATTTATCGGATTTTCGTACTTTTCAATCAGATCCCTGTAACAGGCTTTTCTGATGACCGTTATCTTTACTCTTTTCATATCAGTTCCTTATATTTATCGCTTTAAGCACCTGAGACGCTATCTCTTTATGTCCCTCAATATTAGGATGACACCCATCGGTTGTCAGACGCTGCCAGTCAAAACCGGCGCTGTGTCTGCCGTAAATTGAGAACAGATCGAGCAGCGGCATTTTCCGTTTCAGAGTCTCCTCGCTGATAACGTCGCAATAATCTTCAAGACACATTCCAACAATATTCGGAGCATCGGTATCGTGGAAACGCGCGGCATTATGATCCGGCGCATGACGGTAATTACCGTAGCCATGGTGCGGATAAGGAGTAATCACAAGAGTATTCTCCGCTCCGAACATATCGCACATTTTGTCAAGCACATGTTCCACCGCATTGCGGAAATACAGCAGCTTGTCGCCTTCGCAGTTCTCTTTCGGAAGCTCTATCGGTGAATCGGTCCAGAAATAATCATTGGTGCCGCCAAATACAACGCCGTAGTCCGCGCCATTCATCTGCTCAACGCGGTCAGCAAAGGAACGGTTATCCGGAATCCGATTCATTCCCGCTCTCGCAATAAGCGTTCCGCAGATTCCGAGATTTATCTCGACTGCGCCAAACGATTTGCACACAAGAGAGCTGTATCTGTCATTTTCCGGATCTTCAAGAGAATATCCGACAGTTATACTGTCACCCAAAAATGCTATTTTCATTTATTTCACCATTTTCTTTGCTTTTTTACCTGAACTCCTATCGGTGCTGATTATATCATATCGCGGTGATTTAATCAATAGCTCAGATGCAATTTGTAAAAAATCATAATTACTTATTGACAAGAGTTTTTCTGTAAATATAATAATAAGCAGTACGGATATGCCAATACCGAAAATCATTATTAAGGCTGTCTGTCAGGATAGGAGTATTACCATGCTTTATGTTAACTGCGAGAAGCTTGAAATCGGCGAGCTTCTGTTTCGGGATGATTTCACAAACGGCGATCTCGGTGTAAACTGGGAGATTTCCGGCGGCGATTGGAGCTGCGAAAACGGGATATGCAAAGGCGTTTACCGCGAAAACGGCGGCGGTCTCATCTACACGCACAGGCAGTTTCCGGGTGATATCATGCTCGATTTTTACGGTACGATTATTTCTCCCTGTAATAATGACCTCAATTTTTCTTTCCGCGCTAACGGCTGGAATTACGAAAAGAACGACGCGGATATCGGATATATCGGCGGGCTCAACGGCTGGTATATAAACCGTACCGGAATAGAAAAATATCCCGGATGCTATCTCGCCGCGCTTACCGAACGCTTCAAGGCTGAATCCGATGTGGAATACCACATACAGACAGGTATTGCCGGCTCGACTTGTTTTCTTGCCGTTGACGGCGAGATGATAATCACGCTCAACGACCCCGACCCCATAACCGCCGATGACTGCTGCCGTGTCGGTCTGGGAACCTACTGCAGTCAAATTCATTTCAGAGATTTCAGGGTATACCGTCCCAGACTTACGCATGTTCCGATGCACTACATACCGAAATTCTGACCGCCGGAGCTGGAAACAAATGTTCCGCACGACTTCGGATGATTCGGAACATTCAGAACTGACAGTGCAAATATTACACGGTGTCAGTGTAATTATCGTATTTTGGCGGCGCAATTATTGCGTTTCCGCTTGACACATTTTATTTATTATGCTAAAATATATTCATCGGTTATTATTATTTATTCGAAAGGTATCGACAGGATGAAGAAAGTATATGACATATTTCCTGCTCTGAACGGATATGACGCCGATCCCAGAAGCAGACGTTATCTTGCTCCGGTCAAGGTGCTCTGGACGCAGGGCTCGGTCTCCGGTCAGGAAAATCTTCTTGTTCCGCGTACATCTCAGATAACGCTGGGCGATCCCGGTCAGCCCTGCACTCTTGAAAACAAGCCCGGTCAGCCCAAAGCCGCCATTCTTCTCGACTTCGGACGTGAATTCCAGGGCTCTGCGCGTCTCCTTATATGGTCAGTAAGGGGAATCGCCAACCGCGCAAATATCCGCATTCGTTTCGGCGAATCCGCAATGGAAGCTATGGCCGAGCTCGGAGAAAAGAACGCTCAGAACGACCACGCAAGCCGTGATATCAGACTTAACGTCGGATTTCTTTCCGCTCATGAAACCAATGAGACCGGATATCGTTTTCTCCGCATAGACCTTCTGGACGATGACGCGGCTGTCGGATTCAAATCCGTACAGGGTGTGTTCATTTTCCGCGATATTCCCTATATCGGCTCTTTCGAGTGCGATGACGAGCTTGTCAACACCATCTACAATACCGCCGCGTATACCGCTCATCTGAATATGCAGGAGTATTTGTGGGACGGCATCAAGCGCGACCGTCTCGTATGGATCGGCGATATGCAGACTGAGGTCATGACAATTGCTTCCGTATTCGGTTACAATGACGTGGTTCCGAAGTCTCTTGACCTCATTCGTGATATTACACCAGTAGGTTCATGGATGAACGGCATATCATCATATTCCATCTGGTGGCTCTTCCTGCATTATGACTGGTATATGAGCTTCGGCAATCTCGAATATCTTAAAGAAAGCAAGGATTATATCGTTGCGCTCGTCCGTCTTCTCAGCACCCTTGTTAAGGAAAACGGCTCTGAGAATATGCCGGAGGGACGCTTTATCGACTGGCCGAATCAGGCGAATAAAGAAGCTACCGCCGCCGGACTCCACGGAATGCTTATTATGGCTATGGATAAGGGCATGGTTCTCGCCGAAATTCTTGGCGACAATGAAACCGCTGATATGTGCCGCACCGCAAAGGCAAAGCTCATGACATATCATCCCGATCCCAACGGTTCAAAGCAGGCCGGCGCGTTCCTCGTATGCTGCGGACTCGAGGACGCCAAGAGAATGAACGAAAAGCTTCTTTCGGTCAACGGCGCTCACGGATTCTCAACGTTCCTCGGTTATTACACTCTTGCGGCTATGGCTATGGCCGAAGACTACTGCGGAGCTCTTGACGCTCTCCGTGAATACTGGGGCGGTATGCTCAAGATGGGCGCGACAACATTCTGGGAAGATTTCAATCTTGACTGGATGGAAAATTCCGCTCCGGTTG
>JAZQNC010000158.1:0-3525 GCA_045627165.1 Eubacteriales bacterium | reverse complement strand
TACGCGGGAGACTTCCGGGATGCAGGCGAGAGCCTTTTCCACAAGCTTGAGAGCGTCGCTTCCGTCGGAATAGAGAGCCATTGTCTCAAGAGCCGCGTAGAACATTTCGCCGTATACGCCTTCTCCTCCGGCATGATCGACAACAGCGTCCTGCCATGCGAAATACGCGGCAAGGGTAGGATTGCCGTCGGCGACTACTGCCCATATCTCGCTTCTGATAGGACATCCCATGCAGTTGGTGAACGGATTGTCGTAATATCCCGAATAAGGAGGCTTGAAACCGAGACGCATCGCTGTACCTGCATAGCCGTATTCATCCCACGGGAAACGGACGTGCTCTGTCCATTCAGAGGCTATCGCGTCAGCGTCGGTAAGGATACCATGCTGTTCAAGGGCATGAAGATTGACAAGCTGGAGATCCAGGTCGTCGTTGGGAAGAGCTCCGTCGTTTCCGAGACGGGGATAGAATGTCAGCGACATGAAATCCTTGCGTCCTTCAACGGGAGTGCCGAGCGTACCGCCTATGCTCTTTCCGAGCCAGCAGGCATAGATTTTATCGCGCAGAATATCGTTCATTGTTCTGTATTTCCTTTCAGGTTTTATGAAAAGTCGGCAGCCGCATATATATGGCCTGCCGACTTAGGATGGTTATTCTGTTTTGGGTGCTTTTTCCTTTTCGCCGCAGCCTGAGGTGAAAAAGCCGGTCATGTCGAGATAGTAACGTTCTTCTTCGTTTTTGCGGAATCCGAGCATTCTACAGAATTTCTCGTCGCTTTCCTCACAGTACATATCATGCATACCGCAGAGATCGACGAAATTCATCACGCTTCGTCCCAGAATAAACCTGGCCTCCCAGTCGTCGATTTCGGGAAGAAGCGTCACGTTATACAGCACGCCTCCGTCGTTTTTTATGTCAAACTGAGCTACTCCGATGAAATTTTCGTCTTCGTAAGCGGAATATGCCATAGCCTCGGGAATAAAAGCGGTGCGGCATTTTTCACAGAAATCCCGTTGAATTTCCTTATCCTGTATTGGGTGGAATTTAAGCATTTGTGTCTTCCTCCTCATACAGCTTTCTGCGGCGGATACTGTCGTCCGACGTCACCTTTTTCAGATATTTTATTTCGGCTCCGGTAAGAAGTCTCCACTGACCGACCTCAAGACCGTTGAACTGAAGCTCGCCTATCGAAACTCTGCGCAGGTTTTTTACCCGTACACCGACGTTTTCGCACATTTTTCTTATCTGACGGTTGCGCCCCTCGTACAGCTCAAACGCAAGTATGGAACAGTCGCGCTTGTGCGTCACCAGCCGCACTTTCACAGGCTGAATCTTATATCCGTCGATTACCATAGGTTCGGAAAGCGAAGCGATGATTTCGGGTGTGGCGATCGTGTCGATTTTTACATGATAGAGCTTGGAGAAATTATGTCCGGGATGAGTAAGCCTGTTGGCCATTTCGCCGTCGTTAGTCATAAGCAGCATCCCTTCGGATTCAAGGTCAAGCCTTCCGCAGGGATAAACCCGCTCTCCCAGGTCTGCCACAAGCTCTGATACGCATTTTCTTCCTCTGTCATCGCTCATGGAGGTGAGATATCCCGCCGGTTTGTTCAGCATAACGTACAGCTTTCTCTCACCGCTGCGAGTGATCTTCGCGCCGTTATAGGTTACGACGTCTTTTCCGGGAACTATTTTCTGTCCGAGCTCGGCAGTCTCGCCGTTGACCTTTACCGCTCCCGCTTCGATCTCCTTTTCTGCCGCTCTGCGCGACATTACGCCGCAGTCGGACAGATATTTCTGCAGCCGTATTTCTTCAGCCATTATTCATTGCTCCCGGAGGTTGTTTCGCTTTTGCCTTTTTCGGTGAATCCGAATTTTGCGTCGTCGCCGAGAATATCGTCGCCAGCATTGCTCTTTTTATCCGAGCCTCCTACGTTGAGTGAATCCTTCAGACGCGAAACGATATCGGGAGACTTCTGAAGCAGATTGGTGAGCGAATCTATGATATTCCTGTTCTTGCCGGTATCGCCGCCCTTGATATCGAGCATTGTGACTGCGCCGTTGGCGGATATTACGAGAAAACCGATGGGAGTGATCGAAAGCCCTGTTCCGCCGCCGCCCGAAAAGGTCTTGGATGCCTTTTTGGCTTTATCCTTCTGGCCTTCATCCTTTTCATCCGACTTTGTCTGAGGTTTGTCCTTGGCAAAATCTATCCCGCCGGAAGCAAATCCGAGGGATACCTTTGATATCGGTATGATAGTAGTACCGCCTGACGCATTTATCGGTTCACCGATTATGGTATTTACGTCTGCCAGCTCGCGTATGCTGTCAAGCGAGTTCCTTATAATGTCGCCAATATTGCTGTCCATCCTATACCTCCGTATTGTAGTGTCTGTATGATCATTTGTTCTTTGTATTATCCTGACGCTTCAGGTACGCCGAAAGAACTCCAAACGCCAGTGATATGATGTGTATAATGCGCACCGTGAATTTCACATCCGCAAAAATACAGGGTTTGGTTTCTGAAAAATCAAAGTTGACCGTGCATACCGCTTTTTTTGAAAAGCTGACATTCGCGTTATCTCTGATGAATCCGAGAAAGTACGCGGCAAGCTGTGAAACGTATCCGTAGGTTATCGCGGTCTGTGCCGGGTCGTCTCCGGAGATGACTATGGCAAAATCATATACCCTGACTCTGATTCTTCTTCCGAATTTTCCGAGCAGGATTACGGCGCAGCGCAGATAATAACGCAGTATCGCAGCGGTATCTCTGATACTGCGCTTCTTTTTTGGCTTTTTCTTTTGAGCTTGCTCCGCTTGGGGTTTCTGAGCTTTTTCTTTTTTCTTTTTCGCGGCAGAAAGCCGTTTGCGGCGAAGTTTTTTCGGCGAATAGTCCGACAGCCGTATCTTCTTTTTCGGTCTCGGTATTATCGTTATCGCGATAAAGCCTATTATCAGTTTTACGACGGGAGAGTTCTCGTCAAAGCTGTCACAGCTTATCCTTGCGCCGACGGGGCAGAGAAGAATAAGCGCAAAAATGACCGCAATAACGAGTATGATTATCAGAGCGGTCATTTTCTCACCTCAGTGCTGTGTTGTTTTTTTATCGTCTGAACCGTCAATGCCCGCAAAGCCTATGGAGCTGAGCTCGTCAAGCGAGGAAATTCCGAAGCAGCGCAGAAAGGCTTCGGTAGTTGCGTACAGCGCGGGTCTTCCGGGCACGTCAAGCTTTCCTACCTGACCTATCAGTCCCTTGTCCGAAAGATATCCTATCGTGTATGTGCTGTCAATTCCGCGGACCTGTTCAACATAGGAGCGTGTGACGGGCTGATTGCGCGCTATGATAGCCAGTACTTCAAGCGCGGAGTTTGAAAGCGTGCCGCTTCTTCTCAGGTCAAGGGCGATTTTTATTCTGCGCTCATATTCCGATCTGGTACAGAGCAGACAGCTGTCATCGTAGCATATAAGCTCTATTCCGCGATTTTCGTATGCGCTTTTCATGGATTCAGCCAGCATCTTCGCGGCAG
>JAZQNC010000157.1:0-8394 GCA_045627165.1 Eubacteriales bacterium | reverse complement strand
TGTCTCAAACGCGATCTGCGCGGGAGACAGCCTCTTTTGATTGTTGCTGGTTATTCGTACTTCACGGCTCCGAAGCGCCGAAGTCCGCGAGAATGTCGATAAAGGCTTTCATGGCGGGAGAGAAGTACTTTTTTGTGTAGTAAACGATATAGTAGAAACGCTCGATGTTTTCTCCTTCAAGCTCTACCACACGCAGACCCTTTCCCTGTATGCCTTCGGCAAGCAGAGAGGGTATGACGGTAAAGCCCATTCCGCAGCGCGCCATTTCCGTAAGCGCGAGAGTGCTGTGGCTGGACGCCGCGGCACGGGGATGTATGCCGTGCTTGGTAAAGAGAGCGTCGATGCAGGCGCGGCTTCCGCTGCCCTCCTCGCGCATGAGAAGCTTCATCTGCGAGAGCTTTTCTATACCTATCGAGGGAAGAGAGTAATAATCTTCGGAGCATACCAGCACCATTTTCTCACGGTAAAAGGGCTGGGCGGTAAGGTCGGCGCGGTCAGCGCGGAAATCCATTATGGCAAGGTCTATCTCATTGGCCTCCAGCTTTTCCTCGAGAAGTCCGCTGTTGCTCACCGTGATGCTGACTTCGAGTCCGGGTATCTCGCGCTCTATACGCTTCATTATTGCGGGAAGCAGAGTCTCGCCGGCGGAGATGTTCACGCCGAGACCGCAGCGGCAGATTCCTCTCTCGTCGCGTACCACGGATACGGCTTCGTCGTACTGGCTCAGTATGGTATCAGAATAACGCTTGAGCATACGTCCCTTTTCGGTGAGGTAGCTGTTCTTTCCGATACGCTCGAAGAGCGCGGAGCCGCAGAAGCTTTCAAGCTCCTTGACGGCGATGCTGACCGCAGGCTGTGTGATACCGAGCTCGGCGGCGGCGTCGGTTATGCTTCCGGCTCTGCACACACAGGAGAATATCTGCAGATGACGCAGAGTCATATCAGTCGGTAAGAGAGGTTTCCAGATCTTCCTCGAAATGAGCCGCGGTAACTGCTCCCGAACCGCCGTCGTAACGGGAGTTCTTCATATATACCGCGCAGAGGTTGTTGACCTGATCGATAAAGAAGTGGGTTCCGTAAGCGCCGCTCCATCCGAAGGAACGGAGAGGCAGACGGTTTTTGCCTATGATAACGCGCATACCCAATCCGAATACCTCGCCCGCGAAGGGATGGGGAATCTCGTAGGGTACGGTTATCATGCGCTGTATGGTTTCGGGCCTGAGTATCTGCGCGCCGTCAAGCGTGCCGCCGTTCAGAAGCATTTTCGCAAAGCGCATATAGTCAGGAAGAGTGGAGCAGAGTCCCGCGCCGCCTGAGAAGCAGGTGGAGGGGATATCCTCGAAGATGTGCATGGCTCTTCTGTCGTCGGCATTTTTGCCCTCGTTGGTACGGTAATGCATGGTGACGAAGCGTGAACGCTGTTCATCGGTGGGAAGGAACGTTGCGTCCTTCATTCCGAGAGGCTCGAAAATCTCCTCGCGGAGATAGGTGTTGTAGTCCTTGCCCGACGTGATCTCGACAAGACGGGAAAGCACGTCAAAGGCTCCCACGCCGCTGTAGAAACAGCTTGTGTCGGGATCGAAATCGAGAAGGATATTTTCGGAGTAATAGTTTACCACTCTTTCGAGCGTGGCTCTGTCCTCGCGGGGTATCGCGCCGTACTGGACGGCGGTCTCGCCGCTGAGCAGACCGCTGCGGTGATTCATGAGGTGAGCGACCTTGATCTTGTTCTTTGCGTCGGCTATCTTTACCACCTTGCCGTCTGTGACCTTGCCGATCCCCATTTCCGAGAACGCGGGAATGAACTTATCTATATCGTCGTCGGGGGAGATAAGGCCCTTTTCGTACTGACGCATGATCGCCACAGCCGTTATCGGCTTGGACATGGAAGCGAGACGGAAAATCGAATCCTCCGCCAGAGCTTTTCCGCTTTCCACATCGGAAACGCCCAGTATTCCGCCCATTTCCTTTCCGTCCTGATATACAGCCCATGAAGCTCCGCCGATACGGCAGTTGTCCATATCGTCACGGATGCGGGCTTCGATTTTTTCCTTGGTGTTTTCATTGATGTATTTCACGCCGGTTTCCTCCGTAAGCAAATAATAATATATGTGTCTGTATTTTACCACAGTATCGCGCATATTTCAAGTATTATCTTGACGATAAATGACCTTTATGATATAATCATACCATTATATGACCATACAACAACAGAAAGAAAGGTAATGAACATGAAATCCATATGGCTCAGCGGTCTGCTTCACGAAATGAACGTCGTCGCAGACTTTCAGTACAGACTCACTCCGACAGAAGATACGAAAATGACCCTTGCGGCGGCTTCTCTCTACCGCCTCTTTGTCAACGACAGGCTGACAGGCTACGGCCCCGCCCGCGCCGCTCACGGTTACAGCCGTCTTGACAGCTACAGCCTTTCCGAATACGCGGGAAAGGAGATCGTGATTACCGTAGAGGTTCACGGCTCCAACATCAACAGCTTCTATGTGGTGGATGAAACTCCTTTCTTTGCCGCGCAGATTTACGACGGAGAAAAGCTGATCGCCGAGGCTCCCGATTTTTCCGCTTACCGCTTTACCTCCCGCGTGCAGAAGGTGCGCCGCTTCTCTTTCCAGCGTACATTTACCGAGATATATCACCTCTCCGACTGCCCCGCTAAATTCTACTGCGGCAAGTCCACCCCCGATTTCACTCCCGCCGAAACCGAGGAAGCTCCCATGAACATACTGCTTCCCCGTTACGTTCACTATCCACGCCTCGATACTCTCCCTGCCGCGGAATATGTGGAATACGGCGTACTGGGAAAGGACGAAAACGCAAGGCTGTGGCGTGACCGTTCCTATCTGAACATCGACCCCGTGAAGCTCAAGGGCTACAGGCCCGTCGAGCTCGAAGAGGATTCGGGCGAGGAGGTCTCCCGCTTCACCTACGAAAGAAAGGGCAAAGGCAAAACTGACGCTTTCAGTGCTCCCTGCTACCAGACCGTGGATTTCGGACGCACTCTGACAGGCTTCTTCAAGGCAAGACTGACAGTAAAGCAGGACTGCGCTCTCTTTATCACCTTTGACGAGGTGCTTACCGACCGTGGAACATACAGCGAGGTATCGCCCTACCGCAACGACTGCTGCAATGTTATAAAGTACACTCTTGCCGCCGGAAGATATGAGTTCATCACCTCCGAGGCAAATTCCGCCCGCTTTGCCAATATCTGCCTCACCGAGGGCGAGATAGAGCTTGAGGATTTCGGAATGGTGCTTTACGAAAATCCCGACGCGGCAAATTACAGCTTCGACTACAAGGACGAGCAGCTCAATTCCATAGTCCGTGCCGCCGTGAACACTTTCGCACAGAACGCCGTAGACGTGCTCACCGACTGTCCTTCGAGAGAAAGAGCGGGCTGGCTCTGCGACGGATATTTCTCCGCGCGCTCCGAGGCTCTCTTTACGGGCGAAAATCTCGTCGAAAAGAGCTTCCTCGAAAATTACGCTCTCTGTCCTCAGTCTCCCTTCCTTCCCGAAGGCATGATACCCATGTGCTACCCCTCCGACCATAACGACGGAGTGTATATCCCCAACTGGAGTATGTGGTATATTCTGCAGCTTCGCAATTATGTCAACCGCACCGGCGACGTCGGAATGAAGGAGATATCAAAGTCAAAGGTTTACGGTCTGGTGAAATTCTTCGAGCGTTTCTATAACGAATACGGACTGCTGGAAAATCTCGAAAGCTGGGTATTCATCGAGTGGTCGAAGTGCAACGACGGCGATTTCATAAAGGGCGTAAACTTCCCGTCGAATATGCTCTGGTCGGAAGCTCTTATTGCGACAGGCGAGCTTTACAGCGACGATGCGCTTATCGAAAAGGGCAAAAAGATGAAGCAGGTCATCCGCGAGCTTTCCTTCAACGGCGAGTTCTTTGAGGATAACGCCGTGCGTGACGAAAACGGAAAGCTGGTAAAGACCGGACATACCACCGAAACCGCGCAGTATTACGCTTTCTTCTTCGATATCGCTTCTCCTTCCACTCATCCGGAGCTTATATCAGTGCTGCTCGATAAGTTCGGACCCGACCGTGACGACACAAAGGTATATCCCACCGTTTACCGTTCCAACGCTTTCATCGGCAACTATCTGCGCCTTGAGCTTATGCTCAAAAACGGCTATAAGAAGCAGGTGCTCGAAAACTGCCGCGGATACTTTACCAAGATGGCTGAGATGACCGGTACGCTCTGGGAACATTCGAGAGTGACCTGCTCGCTCAACCACGGCTTCGCTTCCATGGCGGCGTATTACATCAGGGTATGCTGCGAGGAATAATGATCTCAGGGTAAAAAACACATAAATCGGAAAATTCCCCCGATATGCTTCGACAGTCATATCGGGGGAGCTTTTACTTGATTTGAATTTATTCGGATTCCGAGTCTCAGAGAGCGGCAAGCTTTTCTATAAGCGAAGCGATTGCGCCTGTGTTGTTGTCGGCGGTGATTATGCCGCCTCTTGAACGCACAAGCTCCTTGATTTCGGGCAGAGCGTTTTCGGGACAGGCGGCGATATCTGCGGCGCAGAGAAGCTCGCGGTCGTTTTCGTAGTCTCCTATACCGACAAGCACCACGTCCTCTCCGCGGGATCTGTAATATTCCCGAAGATCGCCCACCGAGATCCCCTTCGAGGCGTTGTCCTGAAGCAGCTCGAAGAGCGTGGGAGCGGAAAACTGATATCTGAAGCTGTCGGGATAATGCTCTTTTACATAGGCTTCGATCTGCATGAGGTCATAGCGTCGGAAAGCCGTATCCATATCCGATGTGCCGACGCTCTCGAAAACCAGCTTGAACCACTGACCGTGCGCGTCGGTCTCCTCGCCCTCAAAGAGATAGTGTATGCCGTCGGGAGCGGTGTATCTGATACGGGGTTTCGGGTAATGCTCATGAATCTCCTTCATAAGCTCATAGGCGGGAGCGGCGTCGAAGGTGCGGACGTTGAATATTGATCTGCTTTCTATGTCATAGAGGCAGGCGCCGTTGCATACGATCATGGGGGCGTTGCAGTATTCGGCGAGACGGAAGGCTATCTTTCCGTATCGTCCCGTGGCGACGGTGAAGTAGTTTCCCTCTGCCGCAAAGCCCCTGAGAGCTTCGAGGTTTGAAGGTGCGGGTACGGAATCCGAATTGAAGAAGGTTCCGTCAAGGTCGCTCACTATGCAGTATTTATGTTTCATATTCCTGTTTTCCTGTTTATATGGTGTTATTCGCTGTCATCAGATGTGTCGAGCTTTTCGAGCCTGTCCAGCAGAGCCGTGAAATAATCGGGCAGACCCGCGTCGAATATCATTTCCTGTCCCGTGCGCGGATGGGTGATCTCAAGCGTGCGCGCGTGCAGACACTGACCGTGGAGCAGAGAGGCGTTTTCCTTTGCGAATCTGTTTCCGTCCCCGCCGTATACGCCGTCGCCGATACAGGGATGTCCCAGATACGCCATGTGGACTCTTATCTGGTGAGTGCGTCCGGTCTCAAGCCGCAGACGTATGTGAGTATAGCTGCCGTATTTCGTGCGGTAGGACTTTATCACCTCGGCGTGGGTTATCGCTTCACGTCCAGCAGCGCTGACCGCCATGCGTTTGCGGTCGCGGGTGTCGCGGGCTATGGGAATGTTTACGGTAAAGACGTTTTCCTTCGGTATGCCCTGAATTATTGCCTCGTATATCCGTCCCATCTTATGCTCACGCAGATGATCGGAAAGCGAAATATGAGCGGCGTCGTTTTTGGCGCAGACAAGCAGCCCGCTGGTGTCCTTGTCGATACGGTGAACTATGCCCGGTCTTATACAGCCGCCGATGCCGGTAAGCGTGGATGCTTCGCAGTCCCAGTCCGCATCTCCACTTTCACATTCCTCCCCGTAAAGCTCGTCGGAGCTTCTCGACAGCCTGCTTCCGCAGTGAAAGAGAAGGGCGTTGACCAGAGTGCCGTCTGGATTGCCGGGAGCGGGATGAACCACCATGCCCTTCGGCTTGTTGACAACGATAATGTCGTCGTCCTCGTATACCACGTCGAGAGGGATGTCCTGAGGAAGCGCGTCTATCGGAGCGGGAGGCGGCAGAGTAACATTTACGCTGTCCCCCTCTTTGAGACGGTAGTTCTTTGACGAGACTACGGCGCCGTTGACGCGGACTTTCTCCTGCTCGATGAGCTTCTGGGCCTGTGTGCGGGTAATGCCTTCGCTTTCCGCAACGTACAGGTCAAGTCGCTGAGCCGTCATCATGATTTTCCGACGTCTCCGCTTTTACGGCGGATTTTTTCTTTTTCTCTTTTTCTTCCTTTATCTCGGCGGCGATCACATAAATGAACATGAGTCCCGCGCCGATGCAGATAAAAGAGTCGGCAATATTGAACACGGCGAAATCTATAAGCACCACGTTGATGAAGTCCACCACATACCCGTAAGCGATGCGGTCGATCATGTTTCCGATTCCCCCGCCGAGCACGAACGCCAGCGAAACGGCGAGTATCGGAGGTATCCTTCTGATATAATACACCATGGCGGCGAGCACCGCGATTATAAGCAGAACGGAGGTCACCATGAAGACCCAGCGGTTATCTGCGAGCATTCCGAAGGCCGCGCCCCGGTTTTCCACATAGGTGAAATGGAGCACGCCTTCCCATACCGTAAAATCACCGTCGGGATACAGGCAAAGCACCGTGAGATATTTGGAAAGTCTGTCTACAGCAACAGTCGCTGCCGCGATAATAAGATACCACAGCAGCGACCATCTGCTGTAAAGCTTTTCGTCAGCTTTACAATTCATATAATCAACCTGTAAATGTTGTCAGCCAATAATAGCCTTGCAGCGTGAGCAGATGAAGCCGCCGTCCTCGGTGTGAACGCCTTCTTTGGAATGCATCCAGCAGCGGTCGCACTTTTCGCCCTCTGCCGTTGTGATCTTAACGTTGAATTCCGCCTCGTCGTCTTTGATTATCTCGGTATCGGAGACGATGAACGCCGTGGAGAGGTCTTCGCGGCTGAAGGAGGAGAGAAGCGCGTAGTTTTCGCCGGAGGTCTCTATCGTGACCTTTGCTTCGAGGGACTTGCCTATGAGCTTGTCGTTTCTTGCCTGTTCAAGAGCGATAAGCACACGGTCGCGGACGGAGTAGAGAAGAGCGTCATAGTGCTTTTCTATCTCGTCAAAGTTCCATGCGTCGCTGGAAGCGGGAATGTCGTTGAGGAACACGGAATCCGCGTTATCGGTGCTCTGATGAGGAATGTACTTCCATATTTCCTCTGCCGTGTAGGAGAGTATGGGGGAGATGACAAGTGTCAGCGCGCGGAGTATCTCGTACATTGCCGTCTGAGCGGAACGGCGTGCCTTGCTGTCGGACTTTTCAACGTAAACTCTGTCCTTGGATATGTCTATATACAGCTTGGAAAGCTCTATTGTGCAGAAGTTGCTTACGTCGTGATAGATAAGGTGGAACTGGTAATCGGTGTAGGCTTCGTGAGCGTTCTTTATAATGCCGTTGAGCTTTGCGAGAGCCCACTTGTCTATGTCGTAAAGCTCGTCGTATGCCACCTTGTCGGTGTCGGGATCGAAGTCGCCGAGGTTGGCGAGAAGGATACGTACTGTGTTTCTGATCTTGCGGTAAACCTCGGAGAGCTGCTTGAGGATATCCTTGGAGATCTTCACGTCGCTCGTATACTCTACCGAAGCCACCCACAGACGGAGAATGTCTGCGCCCCAGTCCTTGATAACGTCTTCGGGAGCCACCGTGTTGCCGAGAGACTTGTGCATTGCCTTGCCTTCGCCGTCAACCGTCCAGCCGTGAGTGATTATGGTCTTGTAGGGAGCGCGGTCGTTTACCGCGATGGAGGTGAGCATGGAGGACTGGAACCAGCCTCTGTACTGGTCTCCGCCCTCAAGGTATACGTCTGCGGGAGAGGACAGGTAAGGACGCTGTTCGAGAACTGCCTTGTGAGAGGAACCGGAATCGAACCATACGTCCATGATGTCGGTTTCCTTGGTGAACTCGCTGCATCCGCATTCGCAGCACGCGCCTTCGGGTACGAGCTGAGAAGCGTCATAGCGGAACCATGCGTTGGAGCCCTCGGCACGGAAAATGTCGGAGATCTTTGCGAAGGTGGCGTCGTTCCAGTAGGGCTTGCCGCACTTCGCGCAGTAGAACATGGGGATCGGAACGCCCCAGTTGCGCTGACGGGAGATACACCAGTCATTGCGCTCCTGGATCATTGCGACCATTCTTTCCTTGCCCCATTTGGGATGCCACTGAATATCGTCGCAGGCGGCTACGGCAGCAGCCTTCAGCTTGTCAACGTTGGCGAACCACTGCTCTGTCGCGCGGTAGATGATGGGATTCTTGCATCTCCAGCAGTG
>JAZQNC010000156.1:0-3662 GCA_045627165.1 Eubacteriales bacterium | reverse complement strand
CTGGGAATACTCTCCGCAGAGGGGAAGGAGATTCTTGCCGTCAACCTTGACTCCGAGCTTGCGGCAGTGGGACTCGATAACATCGTCAAGCTCTTCGATGACGATAACTCTTTCGTGCTTTGCGGCAAAGTCTGTGATGAGCTTTTCGGGCAGGGGATTTACCAGACCGAGCTTCAGATAAGAAACGCTGTCTCCGAACACTTCGCGGGCGTAGTTGTAGGAAGGACCTGATGTAATGATACCGAGCTTTGCGCCTTCGCACAGCTCAACACGGTTGAAGGGACAGTTTTCGGCAAACTCACGAAGAGCGGAAAGATGCTCCTCGACGACAATATGTCTGCCCTTTGCGTTTGCGGGCATCATAACACGCTTTGCGGGATCCTTTTCGTACGGAGCGAGTTCGCGTTCTTCGCGGTCTGAAAGCTCGACCACGGACTGAGAGTGAGATACTCTCGTATTCATGCGGAGAATTACCGGAGTGTCGAATTTCTCGGAAAGCTCATAGGCAAGCTTGGTATAATTCAGCGCTTCACCGGAATCGGAAGGCTCAACCATCGGCAGCTTTGCGGCGATGGCGTAATGACGGGAATCCTGTTCATTCTGGGATGAATGCATTCCGGGGTCGTCAGCAACGCCGATTATCATTCCGCCGCCGACGCCCACATAAGCGCAGATAAAGAGAGGGTCTGCCGCGACGTTAAGACCGACGTGCTTCATTCCGCAGAAGCTGCGTCCTCCAGCCGCAGAAGCGCCGAGCGCAACCTCAAGAGCTACCTTTTCATTCGGAGCCCATTCGGCGTATATTTCATCATATTTGGCGGCGGCTTCGGTTATTTCGGTGGACGGAGTACCGGGATAGCTGGATACGAGACGGCATCCGGCTTCGTACAAACCTCTTGCAACGGCTTCGTTGCCGAGCATCAATTTCTTCTTGCTTTCCATTTCATTACTCTCCAATTTATATTCTTTTAACTTGTAAACTCTTTGCGGTAAAGCGGGTCACTTTATAAAGTCAAATTCAAAATCATACATGGAAACCGTATGACCTTCGGTACAGCCCTTTTCCTCGAGGGCGGCTATGACACCGCTGTTTTTGAGTACTCTCTGGAAGTAACGCAGAGACTCACGGTCCTCAAAATTGACCGATCCGATAAGGTTGTACAGCCATTCGGCTTCGACATAGAAGGTATCGTTTTCGCGTCTGATCTCAACCGAATGGTCAAAGGACATATCCTCATAATCGGTTTCCTTGACCTCTGTCTCATATGTGGTCATGGGAGGCAGACGGTCAAGACGGCGTATGACCGACGCCAGAAGAAAATCAACAGCGTCATGTGTCGCCGCCGAAATGTGAAACACCTCATATCCCATATCGGCGCAGTAATTATCGAATTCTTCAAGGGTGTCCGGATCTTCCACCATATCGAACTTGTTCGCCGCGATTATCTGAGGACGGGCCGCAAGCTCCTCGCTGTAGCTTTCAAGCTCATGGTTTATCGTTTCGATCGCCTTGATCGGATCGTTGTTCTCAATATCGGAAACATCCACCACATGGATAAAAAGTCTGCACCTGTCAACGTGACGCAGAAACGCGTGTCCGAGACCTGCGCCCTCGGAGGCTCCCTCAATTAGTCCGGGAATATCGGCGGCTACGAAGCTCTTGTTCTCGCCGTAACGCACGACTCCGAGATTGGGAGACAGCGTCGTGAACTGATAATTGGCTATCTTGGGCTTTGCCGCGGAAATAACCGAAAGAAGAGTTGATTTCCCGACATTCGGCAGACCTATGATTCCCACGTCGGCAAGCATTTTCAGCTCAAATATTACTTCCTTTTCCTCGCCTTTTATACCGCTTTTCGCAAACCTCGGTATCTGACGGGTAGGGGTGGCGAAATGCCGGTTTCCCCAGCCTCCTCTGCCGCCCTTGCAGAGAACGAAGGGCTCGCAGGAGGACATATCCTTTATGATAAGGCCGCTTTCCGCGTCTCTTATAACCGTGCCGTTCGGCACATCGAGTATTATATCATCGGAATTTTCGCCGTGCATTTTACCGGCTTTTCCGTCTCCGCCGTCACGGGCGATAAACTTTCTGTGGCTCTTATAGGCGATGAGCGTGCTTTCTCCTTCGGCAATCCGGACGATAATGCTTCCGCCGTTTCCGCCGTCTCCTCCGTCAGGTCCGCCGTGGGAGACATATTTTTCGCGGTGAAATGAAACCGCGCCGTTTCCGCCGTCTCCGGCTCTGACATATATTTTAACTTTATCTATCAGTGACATAATGTATACCTGTTTTCTGACGTGTTGTTATCCTGTTGTTTCAGCTTTTTTCGGGGATCATGGAAAGAAATTCGTCTTTGTCTATTATTCTGACTCCGAGGGACTGGGCTTTGGCAAGCTTTGAACCCGCGGCTTCACCGGCAAGCACATAGCTTGTCTTTTTCGACACGGATGACGAAACGTTCCCGCCGTTGGCTTCGATAAGCTCCGTCGCCTGTTCCCTCGTCATTCCGGGAAGCGTTCCGGTAAGCACAAAGGTAAGCCCTTCAAAGGTATTTCCCTTTATGACAGCCGCATCCTCCGTGGTTTTTACGCCGTATCCTTTAAGATTGTCTATCGCGGTTCGTGTCTGCGGATGTGCAAAGAAATTTACCACGTTTTCCGCCATTATCTCGCCGAAATCTTCGATGCCGCAGAGCTCGTCTACGGTGGCGGTGAATATTCCTTCGATATCTCCGAATCTGTGCGCAAGCGCGGCGGCGGCTTTCTCTCCGATATTTCGGATTCCGAGGGCGTATATCAGTCTTGCCAGCCCGCGCTCCTTCGAGGCGCCGATCGCCTCGATAAGCTTCTGTGACGATTTTTTGCCCATTCTCGGAAGCTTTGCCACATCCTCCTCATTCAGCTTATACAGCTCGAATGGAGAAGCGATCAGAGAATAATCAATGAGAAGATCGACTATCGCGGGTCCGAGTCCGTCGATATCCATTGCCTCTCTTGAAGCGAAATGCACGATATTTCTTGACAGCTGAGCGGGACAGGAGGGATTCGTGCAGCGGTACGCCGCTTCGTCCGCTTCACGGTAAACCGGTTCGCCGCAGGAAGGACAGTATTCCGGCATATTGTATATTTCTTCTGTTCCGCATCGCGCAGCCATATTCACACCGATGACCTCGGGAATGATGTCTCCGGCTTTCTGAACATAAATACGGTCGCCGATTCTTATGTCGCGCTGTCTGATGTAGTCTATGTTGTGGAGTGTGGCTCTCGAAACGGACGTCCCGGCGAGACGGACGGTATCGAAATCGGCGTTGGGAGTAAGCACACCGGTGCGTCCGACTTGGATCGAAATATTGCGCAGAACGGTCTCCGCCTTTTCCGGCGGGAATTTGTATGCCACAGCCCATTTGGGAGTGTTGGCGGTAGTTCCGAGAGTGCTGCGCTGACTGAGTGAGTTTATCTTTATTACTACCCCGTCGATATCAAAGGCAAGAGAACCCCGCATTTCTCCGATTTTCCGTATCTGTTCCTCGATTTCTTCGGGAGTATCGGCGGTGATTATGTATGGAATAACGGGAAGCCCCTGCTCTTTTATGAACTCTATGCTTTCGTAATGGCTGTCAAAGCTCCTGTCGCAGGCCTGAAGATTGAACACGAAAATATCA
>JAZQNC010000155.1:0-3826 GCA_045627165.1 Eubacteriales bacterium | reverse complement strand
CCGGATAATTTCGGTACGCACCATGATACCGATCACCATGCTGTTCTTTATCAATCTGATAATGACTCTGATTTTCGCCGAGGGCGTAACGCTGATGTTCACCACGGTGTGCCTGTTCATATACTTTGTCTGTTCTTTCATTCTTCTGAATCAGAGCAACGTCATCGCAACCTATTCAAAGACAAAGAACACATTCGTTACCGTCCAGGCAAGGCTGTATAACGTATCAGTCGTGGTAGTGACCCTCGTCATACTCACCGTTATCGTTTTGGGCGTGCTTTCGGTGATCACCGGCGTTACTGTAATAGGAAAAGGCGCGGTGCTCTATGTGCTGCGCATAATGCTGCGGGATGAGGAGACCTATGAGGAAGCATCCGAAATAGCGGAGAGCTTTTCGGACAGCGTTTTTTCCGGCGTTATAGACCCTGCCGACAAAAACGGAAATATCGCAAAGCTCTTTCTGATGATCTTCTTCCTGATGATACTGGGCGTAATGCTCTTCTTCATCATCAGCCGCCGCCGTGACGTATGGCTCGGAATCAAGAAGTTCATAGCAAAGCTGTCAGCGGCGGTAATGACCTTTCTCAACGCGGTATTCGGATACCGTAAAAAGGAAAAGACGCGCATGATCATTCCGGACTATCTCGATGAGGAGATAAAGATGGACGAAAACGCAGTAAAGGAGTTCGGAGGCGTTCACCTCTCTTCAAAGAATCTCTACCGTGATTATACGGCGCGTCTTGCGGCGATCCACGATCCCGCAAAGAGACTGAAATACGCATACGGTGCTCTTGTGCTCTGCTGGCTCGGTCAGAAATACGGTCTCGAAGCGTCCGATACCCCACGCGAGATCAGAGAAAAAATCGAATATTTCAAAATCACCGACAGCATCACGGACCTCACTTCCCTGTTTGAGAAAGTGAAGTATGCCGATATATCTCCCGACGCCGCCGAATCGGAAAAGGCAGTTGCCGAGATAACCGCGCTGCTAAAGAAATACTCGTAACATAAAACACGGCATACAAACCGAAAGGCATAAAGCAAAAAATGGATACAAACACGAACATAATCTCATTTCCCGGACTTGGGATAGGCGAATTCACGGTAAACAAGATCGCCGCCACGATATTAGGTCACGATATCGCGTGGTACGGCGTGATCATCACCTTCGGCATGATATGCGGATTTCTGTTTGCGTATCTGCACGCAAAGGATGAGAAGATAAGCACGGACGATCTTCTCGACCTCGCCATAACGGTTATAATCTGCGGAGTTATCGGAGCACGGGCATATTATGTGATAATGAGGCACGAGCATTATAATTCCCTGTATTCGGTTATCGCAATATGGAACGGCGGTCTCGCCATCTACGGCGGAATAATCGCGGGTATCATATCGGTTCTCGTATTCTCGCTGGTTAAGAAAATAAGCATTGCAAAGCTCCTCGATCTTGCCGGTCCCGCCTGCATGATAGGTCAGGCGATAGGACGCTGGGGCAATTTCATGAACGCCGAAGCCTACGGCTGCGAGACTTCCCTTCCCTGGAGAATGGGACTTCACAAAATCGGATATATCATAAACGATCCTGCGATATATGTCCATCCCACATTTCTTTATGAGTCGCTGTGGAACATCATCGGATTTGCTTTTATCTGTCTGCTGTACCGAAAGAAGAAATTCGACGGACAGAATTTTCTCATGTACATCACATGGTACGGTTTCGGAAGGATGTTTATCGAGGGTCTGCGCACGGACAGCCTGTATATCGGCAGTATCAGAGTATCTCAGGCGGTGGGCGCGATAACCTTTGCCGTCGGTCTTGCGCTGATAGTCATATTCACAATAAAAGCATCGAAGATAGAGAATACACCCGCCGCGGACGGCGAAACAGAAAAAGATACGGAGGATACAGAAAATGGCAAAGCTGATTGACGGAAAGGCGATATCCGCCTCAATACGCGAGGAAATTAAGACAAAGGTTTCCGGCATGGAGATCAAGCCCGGACTTGCCGTGATTCTGGTAGGCGATGACCCAGCTTCCAAGGTATATGTCCGCAACAAAAAGAAGGCCTGCGACGAAACCGGGATCTATTCCGAGGTTCATCGTCTTCCCGAAGATACGTCCGAGGCCGATCTTCTCTCGCTTATCGAAAAGCTGAACAATGACGACAGAATAAACGGTATTCTCGTCCAGCTTCCTCTTCCCAAGCATCTTGACAGCGGAAAGGTAATAAAGGCGATTTCTCCCGCAAAGGACGTTGACGCATTTGCCGAGGAGAATGTCGGAAGAATAATGATCGGAAATCCCGGTTTCCTTCCCTGTACTCCCGCAGGAGTCATGGAGCTGCTGCATTACAGCGGTATCGAGGTATCGGGCAAAGAATGTGTGGTCGTGGGACGCAGCAATATAGTTGGCAAGCCCATGGCAATGCTCCTCCTTTCCGAAAACGGAACGGTAACGATCTGTCACTCCCGCACGAAAAATCTCGCCGAACACACCCGGCGCGCCGATATTCTGGTAGTGGCAATCGGCAAGGCTGATTTTATTACCGGAGATATGATAAAGCCGGGCGCCGTCGTCATCGACGTGGGCATGAACCGCCGCGAGGACGGCAAGCTGACCGGAGACGTTGATTTCGCTTCCGCTGAGCCTGTCGCCTCCTATATCACTCCCGTACCCGGCGGAGTCGGACCAATGACTATCACCGAGCTTCTTCAGAACACGCTCCGCGCTGCGGAAAACAGATAATCCGACAGTATCCTGAACACACATACGGAAGAATAACAGTATTATGAAAATCTCAAAGAATTTCAGAAAAGCGGTTTCGTTAATGCTTCTTGCGGCGCTGCTGCTTTCATCCTGCAATAAAGCCGAAAACCCTTCCGATGAAAACACGGCTTCCGAAGATACCGCCGTTTCCGAGGAAAGCAAATCCGCGATGACGGAATATCTGTCACAGTTTACCATAGTACGCTCCGATTCCTCGTCAAAGGCAGTCACAAACGCCGCCGTTGAGCTTCGCGCTCTCTTTTCCGAATACGGCGCGGAGGTCGGAATCGAAACCGACTGGGTGAAAAAGGGCGATGAGATGCAGCGTTTCGGGCTCGAAATACTCGTCGGCAGCACAAACCGCGCGGAATCAAAGGCAGTAAGAGAAGAATTTGAAGCCTCTGACGAACGTCTCGATTATATTTCACGGCGCGTCGGAGATCATTATGTGGTCTATTTTGACGAAGACTGCGGCTCGGACGCCGTCAATGCCTTTTTCAATGAGATCGTCTCCCATGAAATAACCGATGAGCTGTCACTGATGCAGGTACACGAATATACCATAAAGAACTTTTCGATATGCGGACGCGATATAAAGGAATTCTCGTATATATGCTGTCCCTCATATTACAATAAGGAACAGATCGACGACGTAGGCGGCATTTCCGACCTGATATATGAGGCTACCGGAGCAAGGCTTGAAGTAATATCCAAGGACAACACTCCTTCGGGCTCAATACTGCTGGGAACCAACCTCGGACTCACCGGTCTGGATTACGCGGCCCAATACGCAAACGGCTGGCTCTTTTTGGGAGGATCGAATTATTACGCCGACATGAGAGCGCTCTATCAGGTGCTCATATACGGCGGTATGGGACTGGACTGCGAGGGCAATTATAACGGAAATACCGAGCTCAAGGAAAGCGATCTTCCCTCGGGTGTGGTGAGCTTCAAAACAAAACCCGACGTTATACTCAGCGCGTGGATGACAAGCGGAGACGCCGTTAACAGCGAACGCCAGATCAGGGAAGCCGCCGAAGCCAATTTCAATCTTGT
>JAZQNC010000154.1:0-3431 GCA_045627165.1 Eubacteriales bacterium | reverse complement strand
TATTTTGAACGCCCGGGGGATTACAAAAAAAGGAGCTTTATTGGTATGCTGCGCGGAGTGAGGACGTCATTCCGCGGATATCGGCTTCTGAAGGTCCCGTTCTGGAAGTATTTTTTGCTGTTGAAGAATGTGATAACGTTTTTTGTTCCTCAAAAGCTGAAACGCTATTACAGGAATAAAACGAGGAGAAAGGTTTCATGAGTTTACCACTGCCATATTTCACGGTCATGCTCATTCTGATCGTCTTCTCACTGTGGATACCTGATATCGAGGTGTATGAAAACAACGGCCTGAAAGTGAGAAACTGGAAGAGCTATCGGCTGTTATTCCTGATCATGGTGCTGACGTTGGCTGTGTTTTGCGCTTTCAAAAGTATCAGCGCTGCCTCGATAGACGAGTATGCATACAGAAATCGCTTTTTCAGATATCAGGGATACAGCTTTGTCACGGCGATCGAAGAGGCGGGCGGAGAGTATATCCACAGCATACTTATGTGGATCACATCGAAGGTATTCACAGACAGTCAGGGCGTCTTTATCGTCTTCGGGTCGTTGACGGCATTCTTCTATCTCTTGTCAATGATTCGGTACGGAGGGAACTTTACCTTTGCTGTGGCACTTCTGATGTGTATGGGGATAGTCAATACCTCGTTCAACATAACGCAGCAATGTCTCGGCTGCGCCGTCTATGCCGCGTTTTTCCTGTTTTTGTGCGACAGAAGACCGATCCCGTATTTCTTACTGGTTCTGTGCTGTCTTTTCATTCACGGCTCGGCGCTCTTTTTGATCCCGCTTTATTTTTGCAGCGACCGGCAGGACAGGGACGTGCGGATCAAGCCGTATATCCTGTTGATCGCGTTTGTCCTTCTTATAATATACAGCAACCTGTCCGTGCTCGCAGCCCGAATGCCCATGCTGGCCAGATATACCGAACAGGCGGAATCCTGGGACGGCATATCTACGAACGTGATCACGGTCATGATCAACTGTGTCCCTGCAATCGTGACGCTGGTGTTGAAAAACCGGATAGACGAGGATGACAGGATCACCCGGGTCGCGGGCAATATGTGCCTGGTCCATGCGGCGGTATTTGCCGCGGCATTGCTGGACAATTATATCGCCCGGCTGGCACTGTATACAATACCGTTCTGTGCGATCTTCCTTTCCAGATCCGTCAGGTATATTGATGAAAGGATCAGGAAATCGTACATGATCACGGCTGTCCTTTTGTATTCCATAGAATTGTTCCTGAGAATACGCGGACACATTTACACGTTCAATTTCGTATTCTGACCGGGAGGTGCATGTGAAATGTCTTTGAAGAAAAAGATTATGCACTCGCCGCGCGGCGTACTGCTTGTGAATTACCTGCACGAGATCGAGGGCAGCGTGCTGCCGAAGATGATCAATGACGACCGGGCCGTGCGTCGCTATTGTAAAAAGGTTTTTCATCGGAACGTGGATATTGACGATCCCGTGTTGTTTTACGAAAAGCTGAACTGGTATAAACTGCACGGAAGAGATCCGTTGATGGGGGTATGTGCCAACAAGTATACCATGCGGGACTATGTGAGCGGCAAGGGATACGCGGATAATCTGAATGAGTTGTTGGGTGTATATACCGACGTCGACGACATAGATATCGATGCATTGCCGGACAGCTTCGTGCTGAAGGCTTCTCACGGGACCCATATGCAGATCATCGTAAAGAACAAGTCCGACGTGGATTGGGCTTACAGCAAGAAGCTGATGCGGAGCTGGCTCCGGCAGGATATATACTGGCGCGGACGGGAATGGGTGTATAAGGATATGCCGCGGCACATTATTGCTGAGAAGTATATCGAGGATGAGAGCGGTGAACTGAGAGATTATAAAATCTTTTGTTTCAATGGGGAGCCGCGTTTCATCCAGCATGATATGGGCCGTTTTACAAAGCACGTACGCAATTATTATTATACTGATTGGACGTTGATGGATATGACCGACTATGTGGGAAACGACCCTGCTATGACGGTGCCTGCCCCTGAATCGCTGCCTGAGATGCTCAGTATCGCAAGAGATTTATCCCGCGATTTCCAGTTTGTCAGGGTGGACTTTTATGACGTGATGGGTCATCCGTATATCGGGGAGATGACATTTTTTCACGAGGGCGGGTCGATCGATCTTATTCCCGATGAATGGAATCGAACGATCGGGGATTATTGGAAACTGGTAGAATAAAGATGGTTAAGGTTCTCTTTCTGATCAATTCACTGACCGGCGGAGGGGCCGAGCGGGTCCTTGTCAACCTGGTGAACAGGATGGATCGGACAAAATATGAGGTCACGGTACAAACGATGTTCGGGGACGGGGTGAACCGGGAGTATCTGTCTCCCGACGTCGGCTATATATCCACGAACGACCCGTGCCCGAAGGGTGTTTCTTTTCTGTATCGGTTCATACCGGCCGGATGGCTGTACCGGCATTTTATCGGAGGCAGCAAGTACGACCTGATCGTTGCCTATATGCACGGCGCGCCCGTCAAGGTCGTGTCGGGCTGCCCGGACGGACAGGTGAAAAGGATCGCGTGGCTGCATAACGGGGATCCGGCGAGGGGCACGTTTTTCAAGTACTGGCACACCGAAAAGCAGGCATTCCGCGCGTATGACGGTATGGACGCGATCGCCGGTGTCGCGGATTCCGTTGTGAAGGAGTTCGCGGCGTATACAGGCATCACCGATAAGCTGTATACGGTCTACAATACGAACGACGCGGACAGGATCCTGAAGCTCTCGCAGGAAGAAACGAGTGCTTTTGAGTCGACGGAGAGCGGGTCCGTCAGGATCTGCACGGCAGGGCGTCTCGTGCCTGACAAGGGCTATGACCGGTTGATTTCCGTCGCAAAGCGATTGCACGACGAAGGGTACCGGTTTTCCGTTTCCATTATGGGAAAGGGCTCCGATGCATACCGGACGAAGCTGGAGGATATGATACGCGCCTATGATGCGGGCGGTTATGTCCGCATGCTCGGCTTCTGCAAGAATCCGTATTCGATCATGAGGCAGTCCGATCTTTACGTCCTTTCCTCGCGGGAAGAGGGCTTGGCAACTGTACTGACGGAGGCTCTTATCGTGGGTCTGCCTATTGTGGCAACGGACGTGTCCGGGACCAGAGAAGTGCTGGGCGGGCACGGCGAGTTCGGTATCATTGCGGAGAACAGCGAAGACGGGATCTACGAGGGCCTGAAGCGGATGCTGTCCGACCGGACGCTCATGGCGCATTATGCGGAAAAGAGCAGAGAACGGGCTGCCTTTTTTGATCCTGAAAAGACCGTTGAGCAGGCTGAAAAATTGTTTGATAAGGTAGTCGGGATATGATTTCTGTTGTGGTGCCGGTCTATAATGTCGAAGCCTACGTCGGGACCTGCGTGAAAAGCATACAAGAGCAAACGTA
>JAZQNC010000153.1:0-5255 GCA_045627165.1 Eubacteriales bacterium | reverse complement strand
ACCGAACTTTTGTCAGTCTGCCGTGTCTTTTTTATTTACTTATCCAGCTGTCCGGGCAGCTTCAGTTTTTCCTTGCAGGGAAATTCCGCTTCGTAGGCCTCAAATTCACTCTGACGGTCCATGCAGGCAAAATATCCTCTCGGAGTCGCGTATTCTCCGGTAACGCCGTCAAGATATCCCTTCACAAGCTCCCTGCACAGGAAGAACGAGGAATCCTCGCCCTCGGGAAGTCCGTGATAGCGTATACCGAAATCTCTCGCGTAGGTAAAACCGCTTTTACCGTAGAAGTCGATATTGCCTTCAAAGCAGAGCGCGCCGCAGCCCAGCTCCTTTGCCTTTTCAAGCGAATAGTCGAGAAGCCGCTTTCCGTAGCCCTTTCTCTTCAGCTCGTTGGCAATACATATCGGACCCATAGTCATTATCGGAATATCTCTGCCGTCATCCGCTTTGATAACGGTGCGCACAAAGATATTCTGACCGATGATGACTCCGTCCTTTTCCATGACGAAATCCAGCTCCGGTACGAAATCGGGATCGTCACGAAGACATTTGAGAGTAAAATGTTCGAGACAACCGGGACGGTATACGTTCCAGAAGCTCTCTCTTACGAGATTCTCCACAATGCGGTAGTCTTCTTTTCTTTCATTGCGGATTATAATATTCTCATTATTCATTTCTTAAATACCTTTCTTATCTGTATTTACAGTTTTCCGAATATTTCCGCGCCTTTCGTTTTCAGCCATCGGTAAAGGATGATACTTAGAACCGCGCCCACAGCGATAAACGCTCCGAGGTAAATCGCCGTACCTAATTCACCGATAAGCATTCTGAGTACGAAATAACCGAAAATAATAAGCATGGAGTATCCCCAGTTTGCGAAGATCGCAACAGTGACGCCTCCGGCCTGCTTGATCGGGAAGATCTCGTTCGTCCAGTTTAATATGGGCATCTTCACTCCGATGAACATATCGAACAGGCTCACAAGCGCCGTGTTCAGAAGGCAGAGGACCACACAGAGCGCGATATCCGTAAGTGGGATCACACCGAAATTCAGCATCAGTATGACGGCACACACGCAGAGCACCGCCGTCGGGATCACCGAGCAGATAAACTGAAGCATTATCTTCGCTTTCAGCGCCTGCCACGGATGAATCGGAAGAGACTGCGCTATCCACAGGCTCTTTCCTTCAAGCGACACAGAGGGCGCCGCCGTATCTGTCATTGCCGAAAGAGCAAACGCCAAACCCGCGATTATTACCGGTACTGCCGGTATCAGGCTGTCAAGTCCGGCGGCGAGAGCATCTATCAGCACATCCCCTTTTACAAGCAGCGCGATTCCCGCCGCAGGGAGGAACAATATACCCAACCCGCAGTTGAGCATATAGTTTGCGCTGGAAGTGAAACGCGCCGTTTCCCTGGAAAGCAGCGCCGATGAAACGCTCTTTGCCTTCTGTTCCCTTACCGCGGAAACAGACTTCTTTTCATTTGGCGAGGAGGTAGCTATTCCGATAAAGGTACCGCTGAGCAGTAACCACACCGCCGCAGCAGCCGCGGCGAAGACCGCCGAGCAGATCACAAGCGGAAGCGGGCTGCCCGTACCGTTCAGTCCCCAGTAATACAGTACATAAACAGATCCCCTGATCTTTTCTCCGTAGATCACGGCGTTTGCCAGAAAATCCGTGAGAAGCTCCTGAGCTCTGAAATAGACGAAATAATAAAGTCCGATAAAGAGCAGCGCGAGTAATACCTTAACATAGCTGCGGTTTGTCAGCTTCATGCTTATTTTTGCCACAGCCCAGCCCAGCAGACATGAGAGCGTCAGCACTATAAGCGATATCTGCAGCATCATCACGATACCGCCGATAAGCGCGGGCAGGTCGAAGCCGCCGATGACCTGATAAACGATCACTCCGGGGAGGAATACGCACGCGGAATATGCCGTTCCGACGATATATGTGCTGAACAGCCTCGTTGTGATGATCATCCACACCGGTATCGGCATTGAGAGCAGCAGGTCGTTGTCCTTTGCCAGATAGAGACCGGAATATGTGCTGAACACGCTTCCCAGCATTCCCAGCACGACGGAAAGGAGACCGAACAGCGCGAAGTACATCCAGTCCATACCCGCCATGCCTAAAGGTTCGCATAATGCGACAGCCAGAGCCGCGAACATGACTCCGAACACACCGAGCATAAGCGCCGCAAAAAGCAGCGCCAGACCTATCGTAGCCGCTCTGTCTCTTGCCTTGTTCGTTTTGGGATTATAAAACCATGTTCTGAATATCTCGGTCAGCTGCTTTTTTAACAGAGTTCCAAACATTTACTTTACATCCTCCAGTTCAAGGAATACGTCCTCGAGGCTGTCGTCACCCTTGACTTCTTCCATCGTACCCGCCTTTATCAGCACGCCGTTCTTTATGATCGCCACCTTGTCGCAGAGCTTTTCGGCGACCTCCAGCACGTGAGTCGAGAAGAATATGGCTCCGCCCCTGTCGCAATGCTCACGCATCATCTCTTTGAGGATATGCGCCGCTTTCGGGTCAAGACCCACGAAGGGCTCATCCATTATGATGAGCGACGGGCTGTGCAGCCATGCGGAAATAACGGCCAGCTTCTGCTTCATACCGTGTGAATACGAGGCTATGGGAGAGGCGAGATCGCCGCTCAGTCCGAACAGCTCCGCATATTTCCGAATCTTTTCCTTGCGCTCCGGGGCTGAAATGCCGAATATATCGGCTATGAAATTCAGATACCTGTTTCCGGTCATGAAATCGTAGAGGTCGGGGTTGTCCGGAATGTACGCCAGATTCTTTTTGCAAGTTATCGGGTCTTCCTTAACCGAGCTGCCGTTTACGGTAATACTGCCGCTGTCAAAGTCGAGTATTCCCGCAACGCTCTTTAAGGTGGTGGTCTTTCCGGCTCCGTTATGACCGATAAAGCCGTATATCTCGCCGGGAAGTATGTGCAGCGACAGATCGTCCACAGCCTTCCTGTCGCCGTATTTCTTTGTAAGATGCTCTATTTTAAGCATATTCGATCTCCTTTTTACCCTGTGCGGGTGTATATTGTATTGCCCGTATGACGAATGAAAATGAATTTTGTTTCACTGTATACAGTTCTGCGCTATGAAAAAACGTATGAAGCGTTTGAGCTTTTCCATGACCTCGTCTTCCCTGTCCGGTTCACGGTCGCACAGCTGTATGAGCGCCGAAACGGGAGTCGTGTAGGAAAACGCCAGAATATCGCAGTCTCCGTTTTTTATAGCGCCGTTTTTCATCATACCGTCAAAAATCTTCGTAAATATATCGGCGGTATTATACATCAGATAACGGCTTGTCATCAGCCTTATCTTTTCGTCGCGGAACTGCTCCGAAAGGAATATTTTGCGCATCATTATGATCTTCCTGTCGTGAATGGTAAAATCCGCCATGCGCAGCGTCATCTCATACAGCTCGTCGGCGTCTTTCGGGATCGGGGGAAGATTGTCCTTCGAGCCGAAATGCTCGGCGTAATAGAAGTCCATTTTTTCGCACACCGAATTCCATATATCCTCCTTGCTCTCGAAATGACGGTAAAGCGCCGATTTTACTATTCCGACCGCATCCGCGATATCCTTTATGTTCGTTCCGGAATACCCGTCCCGCGCGAAGATCTCAAGCGCGGCTTCCAGTATTCTTTCTTTTGTATCTCCTGCCATAACACCCTCCGATAATGTGAACTTCCGTTCTCTATATTATAGTGAACTTGTGTTCACCTGTCAAGCTATTCAGACGATTATTTACAAACAGTCAAAAAAAGAGGACGCCTTTCGACGTCCCCGGGTTTTATGCGTTAAGCTTCAATCAGTCTTCAGCTGCGAGAGCGGCCGCGATATCCTCGTCGGTCTCTACCTTGTACTGATCGACGATCTCCTGCATCTTTGCGGACTCAGCCTTCCACTCGTCAATGTAGCTGTTCATCTGCTCTTCGTCAAGGTCGAGCCATGTGTCAACAACGTCCTTCGCGTTCTTGAGATAATCCTTCCAGTTTGCGAACTGTTCGTTGATGGCAGCGTATTCCTCATCCTCGGAGCCGTAAACGCCTGCGAAAGAAGCCCAGTTGATTGCTGCCCAGTAAACGTCACCCATCTCATTCTTTACCTTCGCAAGCTCTTCGCCCTTTGCTTTAAGCGGGTCGCTGCAGGATGCAAAAGCAAAAACGGTAAGGCACATAAGTGCTGCAAGTACGAGCGCGGTTAATTTTTTCATGATTTCCTCCGTTGTATATACGTTTGATTACTGAATCTATTTTATCACAGATTTGCGTTTCTGTCAAGTACTATCTTTCTTCAATCGGCTTTGTCAGGGGCGTGAAACGAGAATTCCGTTTTCTTCCCATCCGAAAGCGTCGTAGGGGCTGACCGGCACATCGAAAACGTAAAGTCCGAAGTGCAGGCTCGTGCCCGAAGTAAATCCGCCGTTGCCCACTATGCCGAGCACGTCGCCCTGATTGACGTAATCATCCACCTTGACCGTCGTGGAATTCATGTGAGCGTACAGTGACTTGAGACCGAAACCGTGGTCGATGACTATGGTACGTCCGGAAAGAGTCTGCGTGCCGACGTATACGACCTTGCCGGAACATGCGGCTATGACCTGATCGCCCTCGCTTACCATGTAATCCACTCCCTGATGACGGTAGGTCGTGCCGGTAGCGGTAAGGGTGCGGTAGATACCGATTCCGAGACGGAGCTGCTTATTGCAGGGCTGCGAGAAGAGCGAGCCTTCGCTCCAGTAACGCTTGGTGAGCTGATTGTCAAAAGCGGGCTTGAGCTGCTCGTTGAACTGGGCTATGCTTGCCTGAGTGCGCGTGCTTGCGATGATCTCGCTGGAAATATTATAGTCGCGCCATGCGAAGCTCTTCTCCTTTATGTTGAGTGTGAGCGTGCTTTCCATTCCCTCGTAGCCGAGAGTGAAGGTGTAGGAGGGATGATAGTCAAGCTCATAGGAGATCGGAACGAGTCCGACGACGTATTCGTCATCGGTAAAAAACACGGGAGTGAAATTAATCTCAGGCTCCGAAGCAAAGGTTATCTGCGAAGGATCGACGACGTTCTTTCCCGTGATCACGACGAAGTTGCCGGGAAGTATCTCGGTGGCGCCGAGATAGAATTCTGCGGGAGCGTGAACGTTGACGGTGAAGCGGTAGGAAGCGTCTCCGTAGCTTCCGCGGTCATCGTTTTCAAGCCACTGAGCAGTGACCGCAACAGTGAGGAC
>JAZQNC010000152.1:0-4560 GCA_045627165.1 Eubacteriales bacterium | reverse complement strand
ACCCTCGGTGGGCTTGAGCAGACCGTTGAGCAGCTGAACGAGAGTGGATCTACCCGAACCGGTATGCCCCATAAGTCCGGTAATAATACCGCTCTGAAAGGTAAGGGAAACATTGTTCAGGGCCTTCTTTTCAAATGGAGTGCCCTGACTGTATGAATATGATATGTTTTTTAATTCCAATTCAGACATATTTACCTGTAATTTTGAATCCAACGGATTATATCCGAAAGCGTCAGACGTTTATTTCAGATATTCAGCAAGCAAATCGGCGCATGAATCCACGTCGAGCGCGTTCCCGTTAATCGTCATACCGCTTTCATTCAGGTCATAGATAAGCTCAGTGACCTGCGGAACGTCAAGTCCCACGCTCTGCAGCTCGGAAACATGCGAAAATACTTTTTCCGGCGTATCGTCAAGGAATACCTCGCCGTCGTTGATGACTATGACGCGGTCGGCGCGCACGGCTTCACTCATGTTGTGGGTGATATGCAGTACTGTGATACCTCGTTCACGGTTGAGCATCTCGATGGTGTTCATCACGTCCTCGCGTCCCGATGGGTCGAGCATCGCGGTCGATTCGTCGAATATGATGCACTCCGGAAGCATGGCGATTATTCCCGCAATGGCAACTCTCTGCTTCTGACCGCCCGAAAGCTGATGGGGAGAATGGTGAGCATATTCGGTAAGTCCGACAATTTTCAGTGCCTCGTCAACACGTCTGCGTATTTCTTTCGGCTCTACGCCCATATTTTCCGGACCGAACGCCACGTCTTCTTCCACTATGGTGGCGACAAGCTGGTTGTCGGGATTCTGGAATACCATGCCGATATCACGTCTGATCTCAAACACATCATCCTCTGTAATGTCGGGAGAAGTAATATCCCTGCCGTCAATAACGATCTGTCCCGAATCGGGCATGAGAATAAAATTCAGAAGCTTGGCAAGCGTTGATTTTCCGGAACCATTGTGACCGAGAACAGCCACAAAGGAGCCCTTTTCAATGGAAAGGGAAACGTTTTTTATTACGGGTACGCTGTTCCCGTCCTCGCCTGGATAGGCAAAGGAAACATTTTTTATTTCAATAAAAGCCATTATTATCTGTTACCGAAACCGTAATCTCTGTTCTGAATATCCGTTTTGAGGAGTTATTCAGTTTTCCCATCTTGCGGCCGCGCCGGCGGGAATCGCGGCACCCGTCTCAACGACCGGAATTCCGAGCTCGTCCGCGCTTACTCTTCCGCCGAAGCGGGGAACAAGCAGCGTCTGAAGCATATAGCCCATAACCGAAGGGGATAGACCCGTGGTATAGGAATTTACCAGGAAGAAAAGCGGCTCGTCGGTGAGCAGCTTCATCGAAAGATCGAGAAGATCGCTGATACAGTCCTCCAGCTTCCATACCTCGCCGCCCGGACCTCTGCCGTAGGACGGCGGGTCCATAATAACGGCGTCATATCTGTTTCCGCGTCTTATTTCACGCTCGATGAACTTCGTACAGTCGTCAACGATCCAGCGTATCGGAGCTTCCGCCAATCCCGAGATAGCCGCGTTGCGCTTCGCCTGCGCGACCATGCCCTTTGCGGCGTCAACATGGCACACCGAAGCTCCGGCTTTCGCGGCAGCGACTGTAGCGGCGCCGGTGTACGCAAAGAGATTCAGCACCTTTACAGGTCTTCCGGCATTTTTTATCTTTTCCGAAAACCAGTCCCAGTTGGCAGCCTGTTCGGGAAAAATTCCGGTGTGCTTGAAGCCGGTGGGACGGATAACGAATTTCAGCTCTCCGTAGCCAATCTGCCATTCCTCGGGAAGACGGTTGATATCCCAGCTTCCGCCGCCTTTTGATGAACGGGAATATACAGCGTCGGCCTTTTTCCATGAAGGATGAAGCTTGCGGTTTTTCCATATCACCGACGGATCGGGACGGACGAGAACGTACTGTCCCCATTTTTCCAGCCTTTCGCCGTCGGATGTGTCGAGAAGGCTGTAATCCTTCCATTTATCGGATAAAAACATTTTTATTTGTCCCTCAGTATATAATAAATGCTGCGGCGTTCATTCGTTTTCGAAAAACGTCTGCTGTTCGCTGTCGCTGTCCTTTTTCGAGCCTTCGGTATACGGAATACCGAGATGTTCATAGGCAAGAGGAGTAACGCAGCGCCCGCGAAGGGTTCTGCTCAGAAATCCTATCTGCAAAAGATACGGCTCGTAGACGTCTTCAAGCGTGATCGATTCCTCGCCGATGGTGGCGGCGAGAGTTTCGAGTCCGACCGGACCTCCGCGGTAGATCCTTATGATCGTTTCAAGCATACGCCTGTCGATATTGTCAAGACCGAGACGGTCGATCTCCAGCCGTCCGAGAGCATAATCGGCAATATCCTTGTTTATGCTTCCGTCGCCCTTTACCTGCGCGAAATCACGGACACGTTTAAGCAGACGGTTCGCTATACGCGGAGTTCCCCTCGAACGCGATGCGATTTCATAAGCGCCCGCCTCGTCAATGTCAATGCCGAGAATACCTGCGGAGCGTCTGACGATCATTGAAAGCTCAGCCGGAGTATAAAGCTCAAGCTTGAGAAGCACTCCGAAACGGTCACGCATAGGTGTAGACAGCTGACCCGCTCTCGTTGTAGCTCCGATAAGTGTAAAGTGAGGCAGATCTATTCTGATACTGCGGGCTGCGGGACCTTTTCCGATAAACATATCAATGGAGTAATCCTCCATTGCCGGATACAGTATTTCTTCTACCGTGCGCTGCATACGGTGAATCTCATCGATAAACAGAACGTCGCCTTCATTGAGACTGGTCAGAAAAGCAGCCAGATCTCCGGCCTTTTCTATCGCCGGACCGCTGGTTATTCTGATATTGGAGTTCATTTCGTTGGCAATGATGTTGGCGAGCGTGGTCTTTCCCAGACCGGGAGGACCGTAGAGAAGCACGTGATCAAGCGATTCTCCGCGCGCTCTCGCGGCGTCAATATATATCCTGAGATTTTCCTTCGCGGAATTCTGTCCGATATAATCGTCAAGCTTCCGCGGGCGCAGTGTGGCGTCTATATCCCTGTCTTCGTCCGATATTGCAGACGAGACTATGCGGCTCTCAAAATCTTCGTTTTCGTATGCAGACATTTATACTGTCTCCGTAATGTTCAGTGTTTCATAAGCAGCTTCAGCGCTTCTTTGATGATATCCTCAAGCGGCAGCGCGTCGATATTGACCTTTTTCAGCGCGGATACCGCTTCACTGCGGGTATATCCGAGCACCATGAGAGTATTGAGCGAATCGCTGAGCTTGGATGAATCCGAATCCTGCTCAACGCCGTCGCCTTCGGCAGCATCTGACTTTATTTCCTTTGAGATTTTATCCTTGAGCTCAAGAACGATTCTGGCGGCGGTCTTCGCGCCTACGCCGGGAGCCTTTGACAGTCCCTTCGTGTCTCCCGAAGAAACGGCAATGGCGAACTTTTCGGGACTGAGAAGAGAAAGCACCGACATGGCGGCTTTGGGACCGACTCCCGATACCGATATGAGCATCCGGAAAGCGGAAAGCTCCTCAGGCGAAAAGAAACCGAACAGCTCGATATCATCCTCGCGGACAGCCATGTGAGTATACAGCTTTACCGTATTTCCGATTTTTCCGGACAGGTGTCCGAGAGTACTGCCGCTGATCGTCAGCCTGTAGCCTACGCCGCCGCAGTCGATGACTGCCGTTGACGTTTCGGCCATTGCAAGAGTTCCGTTAAGGTAGTAAAACATAGTCTGTGTTCCCGTCAAATACTATTTCAGATTGTAATACTGATTTATCTTTGAGCCGCCCGTGTGAGCGTGACAGATCGCGATAGCGAGAGCGTCCGCCGTATCGTCAAGCTTCGGCGCCTGACGCAGATTGAGAATCATCTTTACCATCTCGATGACCTGCTTCTTTTCCGCACGGCCGTAGCCTGCGACAGACTGCTTTACCTGAAGCGGAGTATACTCGAACACGTTGAGCCCGTGCCGCTTGGCGCAGAGCAGAATCACTCCTCTCGCCTCGGCGACGACAATACCCGTGGTTGTGTTGGTGTTGAAGAAAAGCTCTTCGATGGCAACGTCGGTGGGATGATACATCTCAATCAACGAACTGAGTTCGTCGTATATCATGCATAGCCGGTCCTGGGGAGGAGTGTGCGCGGGAGTAAGAATCGAGCCGTGAGCAAGCGTGGTAAAATGTGAATTTTTGTAATCAATAACTCCGTATCCGACAATAGCCAGACCGGGGTCAATACCAAGAATAATCATCAGGAATCTCCGGCTCCCGCAACATGACACAACAATATCATTTTAATACAATAATATCAGCATACTATTATATCACATATAATATTACATGTCAAAATGTTTTTGTAAACATTTATGACCTGTTATGTTTGCAAGCTTGACAACCGATGAAAAAGAGACTATAATATACCGCTGTAATAAAGTACATAGATTAAGAAAATAACGGAGGATGTTTTCATTGTCATGGAAACGCTGCTGACAATATCCTTTGCTCTCCTTGCCGGACTGCTGATGTCGAGAGTAATTAAGC
>JAZQNC010000151.1:0-2492 GCA_045627165.1 Eubacteriales bacterium | reverse complement strand
ATTTTGTATTTATCCATTACGCCCGGCAAAGCTTCGATTATCTTTTTGCAAGCCAGAGGATCGACAAGATTTGCGCTTCCGACCTCAACTGCGCTTGCGCCTGCCATAAGCATTTCGATAACGTCCTCGGCGCTCGACACTCCGCCCAGACCGACGACCGGTATCTTTACCGCCTTCGCCGTCTGATATACCATGCGCACCGCAAGCGGGAATATCGCGTCTCCCGAAAGTCCTCCCGTGGTGTTTGCCAGCAGAGGACGGCGACGTGAAATGTCTATTCTCATGGCGAGAAGGGTATTGATGAGGCTTATGCCGTCTGCTCCCTCCGCCTCGCAGGCCTTCGCTATGGATGCGATATCGGTGACGTTTGGCGAGAGCTTCATGATGACCGGCTTGGTCGTGACAGATTTGACAGCCTTTGTTACCTCAGCGGCCGCCTTCGGGTCTGTTCCGAAGCTCATGCCCCCTCCGTGTACGTTGGGACAGCTGATGTTCACTTCCAGCCAGACGACCTGTTCCTCTCTATCGAGGCGCTCGCAGACATATTTATATTCGTCCACCGAAAAGCCGCTGACGTTTGCCATGACCGGCTTGTGAAAGCACTTTTTCAGCTTCGGAAGCTCCTCGGATATGACCTTTTCCACACCGGGATTCTGCAGTCCCACGGCGTTGAGCATACCTGAGGGCGCTTCGGCTATTCTCGGAGAGGCGTTGCCGAATCTCGGCTCCTTCGTGGTTCCCTTGAAGGAAAAGGTGCCGAGGATGTTTATATCGTAATAATCGCTGAACTCATAGCCGTAGCCGAAGGTTCCCGAAGCGGGGATTATCGGATTGTCAAGCTCTGTTCCGCACAGATCAACGCTCAGTCTTCCCATATTATCTCCTCCTTTTTCATGACCGGTCCTTCTCTGCATATCCTCCTGTTTCCGGTTATGGTTTTGCAGGAGCATCCCATGCAGGCTCCGAAGCCGCAGCCCATTCTTCTCTCGAAGCTCATCTGTCCCGAAGTGACCGAGGTCCTGTATACCGCTTTCAGCATTGGCTCCGGACCGCAGGTGTAGAAATAGGAATATTTCATGTCCTTCATCGCGTCGGTCACATAGCCCTTTTCCCCGTATGAGCCGTCGGCGGTGGTTATTATCGTTTCAACTCCGAGAGCATTGAATTCGTCCTCGAAGAACACCTCGTCCTTTTTGTTGAAGCCCAGTATCGCGGTGACTTTTCTGCCACAGGATATGAGCTTTTTCGCCAGCATATACAGAGGCGGAACTCCCACTCCTCCGCCTAGAAGCAGCGGATGCTCTCCCGAAAGGGAGGTATCGTAGCCGTTGCCCAGACCTGTGAGCAGGTCGAGGGGCTCTCCGGCTTTCATTCCGCTCATTTTTTCTGTGCCTCGTCCCACGGTTTTGTATATGAGCGTAAGGATATCGCCCTCACAGTCGCACACCGATATGGGTCTGCGGAGATACAGCCCGTCGAGCTTTATATTTACGAACTGACCGGGCGAGGTTATCTCATCTGTATTTCCCTTCAGCCTCATCAGCGTCACGTTTTCGGTAAGACCGAAGTTTTCGGTTATCGTGAAAATCTCCTGCTTCATTGCCTGTATCCTTTCCTGTAATCCCTTACATACCCGCTTTCGTTTCAAAGCCCGGATATATGTATACCGCAGCTCCGCGGCATACCGTTTTCATGCACCTTCCGAACACCCTCATACCGGCAAAGGGCGTGCTTTTTCCCATGGAAAGAAAGTCCTTCGGGTCGATTTCGTATTCCGCCTCAAGGTCGAACACCGTGTAATCGTCACCGGTATCTATGCCGAATCTTGCGCAGGGGTTATCGTGCATGAGCTCCACGGCGCGGTCAAGGGAAATGATACCCTTCTTTACCAGATATGTGTAGACCAGCGGGAAGGAGGTCTCTATGCCCACAACTCCCATTGCGCTCTTTTCCAGACCTTTTCCCTTTTCCTCGGAAGAATGGGGCGCGTGGTCGGTTATTATCATGTCTATCGTGCCGTCGCATATACCCTCGATAAGAGCTTCTCTGTCGCTTCGGTCACGCAGAGGCGGATTCATCTTGAAGCGTCCGTCCTCCATCATATCGCCATCGTCCAGAATGAGATAGTGGGGCGCGGTCTCGCAGGTTATGTCAAGTCCCTCTTTTTTCGCCTTTCGTATAAGGGCGACGCTTTCCTTTGTCGAGATATGGCAGACGTGATATGCGCAGCCCGTTTCTCTTACAAGCTCGATGTCGCGCGCTATCTGGCGCCACTCGCTCTCGCTGCATATCCCGCGGTGTCCGTGCTCTTTCGCGTACCGTCCGTCGTGTATGTATCCGCCGCGAAGAAGGCTGTTGTCCTCACAGTGTGCGGCGATTATTTTTGAAAGCGATTTAGCTTTTATCATTGCCGAGCGCATCATGTCGTCACTCTGTACTCCCCTGCCGTCGTCCGAAAAAGCGATGATGTTTCCTGCGATCTCTTCCATATT
>JAZQNC010000150.1:0-5647 GCA_045627165.1 Eubacteriales bacterium | reverse complement strand
AATAACGCTTCAGCTCAAGGTGAGACCAGTGATACATGGGGTTGCCGATAAGTCTCGGCATTGCACACGCAAAGGAACGAAACTTCTCATAATCGGAAGCGTCGCCTGTGATGTACTTTTCCGGAATACCGCAGCTGCGCATCGCACGCCACTTGTAGTGGTCGCCGCCGAGCCACAGCTCGGTGATGTTGCGGTACTGCTTGTCCTCGGCGATTTCACGGGGACTTACATGGCAGTGGTAATCTATTATCGGGAGCTTTTCGGCGATTTCATGATACAGCTGCTTCGCCGTATCTGTTTTGAGCAGGAAATTCTTACCCATAAATGTTTTCATGTCTGTTATATCCTTTCGTGGGGCTGAAAACTTTTATTGCGTTACATATTGTTTCTTATAAAATCGAGTCCGCGGTTAAGCTCATCTATATCTATCGTTCCGTCTGTGGACAGCGCGGGAGATTCAAGAGTGACCGTACCCGGATATATCGACGATATTCTGCGCAGAAGCGGCGCGAAATCCTTTCCTATGGTTCCGTCGCCCGGCATATAGATCGGACGAAGCGCCTTGAAGCTGTGGGCAGGTCCGGCAAAATCGCTGACGTGCATGTGATGTATTTCTCCCCGGTCAAACCAGCCCTGTTTGAATACGTCTTCGAGCTGTTCGTGAAGCGCGGCGAAGCGTGTATCGAATATGAAGGAAGGATCGGCTGTCCGTTCTTTTATCTCTTTCCAGCGGGTAAGCGGGTCGGAGTGGACGCAGGGAACGTTTTCGATAACAAGCTCAAGCCCGTGACGGCGGGTTATCGGATACATCTCCTCAAGAGCATCGATCATATAGCCGATATTATTGTCGCTGTTCGGTCCTCCCCAGAGATGAAGCACCAGCTTTTCCGCTCCGATCATCTCACCCGCCAGACTGCACAGCTCAAGACGCCGAAACGCCTCGGCGCGATTGTCCTCCCCGCCTTCCGAGAGCATGACACCTATCCGCTTGTCCGAATGGATAACGCCGAAATTCACTCCGCTTTTCGCCAGAAATTCCGGCGCGTCGGGGATCATATCGTAGAGCGCCGGCTCCACCATAAGCTCAAGCCCGCCGCAATGGAGCTGACGAGCCGTTTCGGGTATAAGATAATAATCGAAATTGTTATAGGGACCGATAAAAGCTCCCGTGGAGCAGTATATCCTGTTGTTCATATATAACCTGCCGATGTTCAACACACAGTATCATCGTTCTAATTTTACCACATAATGCCGATTATTACAAGTATTATTTTTCAATTTGACCGTCATTTTGCGTTAAATCCTCCGGCGCGGAAAATCATATCAAAATCGCACAAAAAATTTAATAAATTTCTGTTGAATATTTTCCTCACATAGGGTACAATAAACGCATTGTTGATATTTATGCTGATATGCTCGCGGGTATTGCGCCCGCCGGTTATGCGTATTATATATCTTCAAATACTGAATCATAAATAAGGAGGTGCTCAATGCCGACATTTGTTTATTGTCTTATCACAGGCGTGATATGCTCTGCTCTCTGTCTCTTTCTCGGTTATACCTACCGCAGAAAAATAGGAGAAGCAAAGATAGGCTCCGCCGAGACCGAGGCTGAAAGAATTGTCGCGGATGCCCGCAAGGACATTGAAGACAGAAAGCTCGAAGCAGACCGTCTTGTCAAGGAAGGCGAGCGCAAAAAGAAGGAAGCTCTTCTCGAAGCAAAGGAAGAGATCCTCAAGCAGAAAAACGACGCCGAGCGCGAGCTGAAGGAAAGCCGCAACGAGATCAGCCGTCAGGAAAAACGTCTCCAGTCCCGCGAGGAGAACATGGAGCGCAAAATCGAAAATCTCGACCGCAAGGAAGAAACCCTTAACCGCAAGATCAAGGAAAACGAGGACGAAGCCGCAAAGATCGAGGAGATCAAGCAGCAGCAGTTCGCCAAGCTGGAAGAGGTAGCAGGTCTTACCGCGGCGCAGGCAAAGGAAGAGCTGCTCGGAAAGATCGAAGAGGACGTCCGTCACGACGCTGCGATGAAGATCATCGAGATCGAATCCGAGCTTCGTGATACCGCAGACGAAAAGGCAAAGCAGATCATTTCACTTGCGATCCAGCGCTGCGCGGCCGATCACGCATCCGAATCCACGGTATCCACGGTAAGCCTTCCCTCAGACGACATGAAGGGACGCATTATCGGACGTGAAGGAAGAAACATACGCGCTATCGAGACTCTCACCGGAGTTGACCTCATCATTGACGATACTCCCGAGGCGATCACAGTTTCCTGCTTCGATCCCATCCGCCGCGAGGTGGCAAGACTTACCCTCGAAAAGCTCATTTCCGACGGACGCATCCATCCGGCGCGCATCGAGGAAACGGTCGAAAAATCCCGCAAAGAGGTCGAAAACCAGATCAAGACAGCAGGTGAACGCGCGATATTCGATATCGGAGTTCACAGCATATCGCCCGAGCTTGTCAAGCTTCTCGGCCGTCTGAAATACCGTACAAGCTACGGTCAGAACGTGCTTCTCCACTCTCTCGAGGTCGCGTATCTTTCGGGTATCATCGCCGACGAGATAGGAGCGGATTCCACGCTGGCAAAGCGCGCAGGTCTTCTCCATGATATCGGCAAGGCAATGACACAGGAGATCGAAGGCTCTCACGTACAGATTGGCGCGGACATCGCCCGCAAGTACAAGGAAAGCCGCGACGTCGTTCACGCGATAGAAGCTCATCACAATGACGTTGAACCGAGAACTCTCGTCGCAGTCATCGTTCAGGCAGCTGACGCCATATCAGCCGCAAGACCCGGCGCAAGACGCGAGGATCTCGAAAACTACATCAAGCGTCTTCAGAAGCTTGAAGAAATCTCCACATCCTTCCCCGGAGTCGAAAAAGCATACGCTATTCAGGCCGGCCGCGAAATCCGCATAATGGTCAAGCCCGAGGAAGTGAACGACGAACAGATGGTGCTCACGGCACGCGAGATCGTCAAGAAGATCGAAGCCGGTCTTGAATATCCCGGTCAGATCAAGATCAATGTGATCAGAGAAAGCAGAGCGGTAGATTACGCAAGATAATCGGTCCTGTTTTCGTAAAGAGATTCAATCCTGTCCCGCATAACGGGAACGGCTTATATAGAATTAATATAGAACTACCTTGAAACAAAGGCTATGCGCCATTACATATATTAATTTCAACCATAAGACGAACATACGCAGCTTCATTCCGGGGCTGCGTTTTTTATTGTTTTATTTTGTTCTGATTCTATTGACATGACAACGCTGTTATGATAAAATCTGTCTGTACGGAAAAGCGGTATATTTTTACGCATAATACATAATATAATTGCAGGAGGATTTTCATGAAAACCAGAAGAATCATCGCATTGCTTTTAGCTGCTCTGACGGTCGTTTCGGCAGCTGCCTGCGCCGAAAAAGCCGACTCCGCGGGGGATCAGGATACCGCGCAGTTATCCGAAAACGCCGGGACCGAGGCCGTCGAAACTTCGATTGCCGACACTCTCACCACAAAGAATTACGATGGATACGCATTCCGCATCTTCGGTGAGGAAATGCGCGACTATTACTATTTCGAGGAAGCGACAGGCGAGGTTATCGAGGACGCGGTATATAACCGCAATCAGAAGGTCGCAGATATGTTCGACGTGAGCTTCGAATACAAGATAGTGACGTGGGGCTCGGGCTCGTCATATATCAAACAGCTTGCACAGACCGCCGACGACGCTCACGATCTGCTGACAAACTCCCACCAGTCTCTCGGCCCCGTCATCACCGGCGGATGTATACAGAACTGGAATCAGGCGGAGGAATATATGAATTTCAACGCGCCCTGGTATATTCAGGACGCAAACAAAACATTTTCGATCGGAAACAATATGATGCTGCTGTTCGGAGACTATCTCGAATCCACTATCCGCAACTGCTGGTGCTTCATTTTCAACAAATCGAAAATGACGGACTACAATATTCCCGATCTGTATCAGGCTGTTGACGACGGTAAATGGACCGTGGATTACCTTATGCAGATAACCGAGGGCATCTACTCAGACCTCAACGGAAACGGAAAGCAGGACAAGGGAGACTTTTTCGGCTTCATTACCGACAGCTACGCCGCAGTCGATTCCTTCTGCCGCACTCTCGGACTGAGCGCCATCTCCAAGGATGAAAACAACTATCCCTATCTTGATTTCTTTGACGAACAGACAGTCGAGGCCTATGAGCTCATGTACAGGCTGTTCTATGAGCACGAGGGAACCTTTGTCAACAACGAAGCGTTCAGTCACGTCGGCACTCTTTTCGCGCCGGGTTACTGCGTGATATCCGACTGTATGCTTATCCACCTTCAGGAGGACGCCATCCGTGAAATGAAGGACGATTTCGGCGTGCTTCCCTATCCGAAATTCAACGAGACTCAGGACATGGGCTATACTCACATGGACGGCACCTTCAGCGCGATGATGCTCCCGATCACGATTTCCGATGAAAGCCTCGAACGCACGGCTCTCATTACCGAGGCGCTCAACGCCCTCTCCTATGATATGGTACGTCCCGCTCTGTACGAGGTATCGCTCCAGAACAAGCTCTCCCGCGACGACGATTCGGCAAGAATGATCGACCTTGTGCTCGCAGGCAGACGCTTCTCCTTCGACTCTCTTGACGAAGCCGGATTCGCTCTTTCTCCTTACGGAATGAGAAGTCAGATGCAGAGCAGGAAGAATCAGATCGCTTCCTACTACGCAAGGAACGAAAAGTCCGCTCAGAGATGGATAGAAAAGCTTATCGAAGCATACGAAGCCTCCGTTCAGGCTTAAAATATAAGATAAAGAGGAAAAAACAATGAAAATTTCGGCGGTTGCCGCCAACGCCGCAATCGGCAGTCCCTGCGCCCGCGGCGGGTGGAACATCGACTGTGACAATGCTGAGGCAAAATATAATCCGCAGGTTTCACTTGACGAATCAAGTCTGCTGGTCAGGACAGAAAGCAGCGACATACATATTACGGGAAGCATCCGCAGCGGATGGATCCATGCCGGAAACGGCGGTATAAAGAATATCGCCCTTGAAGCAAAGGAAGGGGAATACTGTTTCGTTTCTCCCGAAACCTCGCTTACCGAGGTCTTTGACTGCGCCGGATGCAGAGTTGTCCGCGCGTCCACTCCTGTTGATATCAACGACACTACGGCGTATACCGATCTGTATCTCTGGAAGGACAGACCGCTCATCACAGTACTGACCTACTTCGACGCGATCCCCGACAGCGCGTACCGCGAGATCTATATCTGCCGCACGACGGCAAATGGAGAGGGGGTAGGTCTGTATTCCGACAATTACCGTAAGGATGTGGGCGAAAACGAAGTTCTCGCCGCCGGCGGACTGCACACATGGGGCGACCTCCACGATTACGACGCTTTCCGTCCCTTTGTCGCTCATATATCGTACAACGGCGAAAATCCCGCGCTTCCCGAAGTGATCACCTCCCCCGAATATTCCGACGGAGATTTTGTTATCTCCAACGGAGACCTTGCGCTCACGCTTGAGCTTACCGACAACACTCTCGGTCTCCGTTCCATAAAGGACGCCAAAACCGGTTATGTCCTCTCTCCGTCGCCGCTGACCTCGCTTTATTC
>JAZQNC010000149.1:0-3823 GCA_045627165.1 Eubacteriales bacterium | reverse complement strand
GCGCGGTATGCGACAAATATTTCCGTGCGGAAGCTGCTATACGCTGCGGCGCTGACCTCGTGCTTGAGCTTCCCTATCCGTGGTCATGCGGCTGCGCGGAGCATTTTGCCTCGGCGGGTGTCAGCATTGCCGCCGGACTCGGCGGGGTTGACGCGCTCTGTTTCGGTACGGAGGATTTTTCATCTGCGGATAGGCTTACTCAGTATGCGCATCGGATAAAAAGTGCCGAATATTCGGATGAACTGAAAAAGGCGAGAGAAGAGCACAGCGTCTCCGATATTATCTGCCGCGAACAGGTATTCACGAGACTGTACGGCGAGGCTCTTCCGGTCAGACCAAACGATATCCTCGCGCTGGAATATACGAAGGCTGTGGAGGATACCGGCAATACACTTGAGCTTATGCCGGTAAAGCGCGTCGGTGAATGGAGCGCGACGGAAGCGAGAAGGCTGTATATCAACGGCGATGACAGGCTGAGTATGTTGCTTCCGCCTGCTTCGTATGAGCTTTACCGCAATAAAGCTCCGACCGATTTTGCTCCTCTTTATAACGCGATAATGGCAAAGCTGAGGCTGTGCGGAAACGATGCATTTGACTGCATTGCCGACGGCGGAGGGGGACTCTGCGAGCATATCATAAAATGTGCCGGAAATGCGTCATGTCCAGAAGAGTTCATCAGCCTTTGCTCAACGAAACGCTACACCGACGCGCGGATAAGGCGCACGATGCTGTATATGCTTTTCGGAACAACGGAAGATGAGCTGAAACAGAAGCCGCTTTACACCGTCCTTCTCGGAGCAAACGAAAAGGGAAGAATACTGCTCCGTTCAATGATGAAGAGCGACAGAAGAAACATTGATATTGTGACAAAGCCTGCGGATTACAGCGGGAGAATATATCATCAGCTGAAATCCGCGCGTCTTGCCGATTCGATATATGCCCTCTGCTGCGGTAAGCCGTCAGGCGAATATATAAAAAAGCATCCCTATATGCTGTGATGAAAGCATTATCAAGGAGTATTACAATGCCTCAGTATTTTGAAAACGATCCCGCGCTGGAACATAAGACCGCGGAGATAAATTACAATTTCGGTCAGAAACGCTATACCTTTACCACCGATCTCGGTCTGTTTTCGCGGGGACATATAGACCCGGAAAGCGCGCTTCTGATGTCGGTGATACCGCCGCTGAGTGGAACGCTGCTTGATCTGGGCTGCGGTTACGGACCTATCGGTATAATTCTTGCCGGCGAATACGGACTTGCTCTTACTGCTGTTGACTGCAATGAACGCGCTCTGGAGCTTGCGGCGAAAAATGCGAAGAATAACGATGTCGAATCCGAAACCCTGCTTTCCGACTGTTATGATTCACTGTCGGGACGCACGTTTGACACGATAACCTTAAATCCTCCCATACATGCCGGAAAAGCCGTTACATATAAAATGTATGAGCAGTCTATAGAACACCTTAATCCCGGAGGATGCTTCTATGTCGTAACACTGAAAAAACACGGAGCCGAGAGCACGGTAAAAAAGCTCAGCGAAGTCTATGACGGCAGAGGAGAAGTTGAGATCATATATAAAAAAAGCGGCGAATATGTTATCCGCTGCCGTAGATTTTGAAAAAAACGTCGGAGCGCTTTTATATAAGCACCCCGACTTTTGTTTATCAGGTTTATCTGTTTATTGCCTTTTCTGCCCGGCGCACCGCCTTGATTATCGGCACGATAAGGATTCCGCACAGAAAATTTCCCGCGCCCTGCAAAGCGTCAAACGGAAGTCCGGCTACGATCCACGCGATCATCGCCTTGAAGCTCAGACCGAACATGAGCGCCTGCGCCGGAGCGTACAGCGTTCCGTAGAGAAATCCGTGAAGAGAACATACGATCATGTAGATAATCGGAGCGTATTTCTTATTCTCAAGATTCCTCGGAAGAAGCATCGTTACTCCCCATAACACGGTCCAGATGTAGAGATAGGGAACCCACCAAAGATTAATGCCGTAGAACAGACCGATGAGGAACACGAATATATAAATCGGAAACAGCGCTTTGGCTCTATAGACAACGGTCAGCGCGACTATGAATACTCCGATAAGATGAATATTCGGCAGAACTTCCATGAGCATTTTTGACGCGAATATTAGCGCGCCGAACATGCCGAATATTGCGACCTCACGAACGCTCAGCTTCATTTTTCTACTCTGAATGAATACGTCGTACCGTTTTCTATTGCCGTAACGTCAACGCCTGACACAGCGTACTCTCCGTTGGCGTAAAACGCCCAATATGTCCCGTCCTCCTCGTAAACGGCTCTGATTCCGCATACTGATTTGACGTACAAGCCGTAAGGTCCCTCCTCACCCTCGATAAGACCGAGCTGCTGAAGGGCTTCGCCTACCGTTTCGGCGTCTGTACTTATTTCGTAGCTGTGCAGCGTTTTTCCTTCGCCGTCAACCACGTCGAATTTGAAGCTCTTTTCGCCTTCGCCGAGCTTTTCGACTTCAAGCTCCGAAGTATCGGCAATACCTTCGGAATCGTCCGTTTTGCTGTCCTTACAGCCCGATAAGGTCCACACTCCGGTCAATACGACCGCCGCAGCGAGCAGGACATACAGGATACAGGACAGTGATTTTTTCTTCACTGTTGTTTTCATCTTGCATTTCTCCTTGCAAATAAATATAATTTTATGCCTGCATAAATGACGGCGCCCGCGTCATTTTTTTATGCTTTGCTCCGAACAGACACTCTTTATGCTGCTGTGTGAGCTGCGGCGCACATTGACCGCAGATGCAGGATATTTCGACTCGGCAAAAGCGTTTCCGCCTTCTCGGTATAACCAATGGCTTGTCTCCGGCCTGCGGAAGCCGGACAGGAAACGCATAATTCAGCCTCACGGCGACGGGCTCGTACCGGTTTTGCACCGGTTTCCCCTGACATCGCGGATATTATATCACTTATTTGCGGAAAAGTCAACAAAAAACGGAGCCGATAAACGACTCCGCCTTTTTAAAAATGCAATCTCTTACCAGACGAAAATACAGTCTGATCAGTCAGCATAAACGGAAACCTGTCTGCGTCCGTTAGCGATGGGCTCGAATTTTACCTTACCCTCGATAAGAGCGAACAGAGTATCGTCCTTGCCGATTCCGACATTGTTGCCGGGATGAATGTGTGTTCCGCGCTGACGAAGGATGATATTGCCGGGAACAACCTTCGCGCCGTCAGCCTTCTTTACGCCGAGACGCTTGGACTCACTGTCACGACCGTTCTTTGTGGAACCGACACCCTTTTTATGAGCGAAGAACTGTAAGCTGATTCTTAACATCGTTATACCCTCCGTAATTATTTCTGCCGATTATTCGGCGTCCTCCTTCTCGGACACGTCGAGGTAGTCATAATACTCCTCAAGCATATCGTTGAGCTGGAGATAGTATGCCTGTATCAGACCCGATACGGCATAGCGTTTCTTTTCGTCGCTTTCAAATTCCTCAAGCGCACCCATAGCCTTGACCGTGATTACCGCTTTCTTATCGTCGATCTCATAATCAACGTCCGTGGCATACGATACCTCAATGGCATTGACAACGAGCATGGTCATTGCCGAAAGCGCCGAGCAGAGAATATCGTCTCCCATGGAACTGTAATCCGCGTGTCCGACTTCACGGAATCCGTAATAAACTCCGTTGCGTTTGAAAAAAGTGATTCTGGTCATAATGCGAAGCTTTCCTTAGAACCGAAGTGCGCCGATTAAGCGTTAACCTTTTCGATCTGTACCTTTGTGTAGGGCTGACGATGACCGATTCTCTTCTTCTCGTTCTTCTTG
>JAZQNC010000148.1:0-6410 GCA_045627165.1 Eubacteriales bacterium | reverse complement strand
GCAGTATTTCTGCGGATATCCCGGCTACGACGACGAGCATCTGCCGTTCGACCCGTCACTGATGGTCTATTTTCGGAAAAGACTGACACCCGAAGTACTCGGCGAGATCAATGAGATGATCATACGGGATGCAAAGATGCGACAGGAAGAAGCGTCAAAGCAGAAGAAAGACGACAATGACAACAAGGATGACGATGATTCCGATCCTCCCGCAGACGGCGGAAACAGTGGTGCCATAAATGAACCATAAGATAGAGTTTTCAAAGTATAAAACTAAAATGGAATACATAGATGTTCACTCTGATGCCTTGAAGTGGCAGACGACGGAGCGGAGAGTAACAGCGCTCTGCCGTGACGGAAAAGTCACAGGCGCGATAAAAGACGGTAAGCTCTGGAAGATTCCCGGCGATGTGGAAATGCCCTTTGACGGACGTACAAAGGAATATGCCGCTCATATTAAGCAGAAAATAGAAAGCAAAGAAACAACAACAAAGTATACCGAAGCCGGCGCGGGCTGCAACGCTGCGGCAAAATTTGAGGAAACCTACAAAAAGTCTCCGGCCCATGTCGCTTTCACGCCATATCGTATCTGTCCAATAGGCGCGCATTCGGACCATCAGCTTGGTAAGATCACCGGGTTTGCAATAGACAAGGGAATACATATTGCCTACGGACCCAAAATGAACGGAGTTGTCGAGATTGCGTCACTGCAGTTTCCGAAACGGGCACAGTGGCATGTGTCCTCTACTCCTTCCGAAAAACAGAATGACTGGGCTGATCACCTCAGAGGCGCGACAATATCGCTTAACAGCCGCTACCCGCTTCGTACTGGTCTTTGCGCCGTGATCGAAGGCGAGCTTTCTATCGGAGGCTTGTCCTCTTCCGCGGCGGTAATTATTACGTTTCTTTCCGCTCTCTGCCGCCTGAATAATATCTCGCTTACTCCAAAGGAGCTTATTGAGATTTCTAAGGAAGCTGAGAATGTTTATGTCGGCGTGTCCTGCGGCAAGCTCGATCAGTCCTGCGAGGTATATTGCAGAAAGGATAAACTTCTGTATCTCGACACCAAGGACGACAGCTACGAGCTTATCCCTCAGAATCCAAATATGAAGCCTTATGAGATCGCGATTTTCTTCTCCGGGCTTGAGAGAAGCCTTGCATCCTCCAAATACAACATGAGGGCAGATGAGTGCCGCAGTGCGGCATACGCCCTTAAAGCCTATTCCGGTATGGAATACGGCAAATTCAGCGAAACCAATCTCCGTGACGTTCCTTACGAGGTTTATCTGAAATATAAGGATAAGCTTCCGGAAAACTGGGCAAAAAGAGCGGAGCACTGGTACACGGAGTTTTTCAGGGTACAGAAAGCCGCGGAGGCATGGAGAAAGGGCGATATCGAAGAATTCGGACGTCTGTCCTTTGAGAGCGGAAAATCATCTATTGAAAACTGGGAGACAGGTTCTCCCGAGCTGATAAAGCTTTACGATATAATGTCTCATACTATTGGCATATACGGTGGTAGATTCTCCGGCGCCGGCTTCAAGGGCTGCTGTATGGCGCTTATAGATCCTTCTTATGAAAAGGAAATACTCGAAAAGGTCGAGAGAGAATATCTGGAAACATTCCCAACTTTGAAAGGCAAGTATTCGGCACATATCTGCCATACTGCGGACGGTGTAAAATTATGAAAGCTACTTTTTGCCGACACCTCCGCGCTTGAAAACGATATGGGCTTCAAGCCTTCTACCGATCTGAGAACAGGTCTGCGCCGTTTTGCGCGGTGGTATAAGGAGTATTATAAAATATAACCATAAAAATGGCAATATTTTTGACAAATCTCTTGATAAATCCGGTCTTATGTGATATCATATCATTATGTAAGAGTGAATGAATACGCATTATGTATGCATTCATACAAGGAGAATTTGTCATGTTAACACCGATAAATACGATTGACGGCTTTCATTTTTCAGGCATAGCCGGCGGTCTGATAAATAATATTGAAAAGAACTGGCTTCTGACTCTTCCCGAGACGAATCCCGCTATTCTGGATATGTTCAGGGAGAGGGACAGGAAGCCTTACCGTGATATGCTTCCATGGTCTGGCGAGTTTGCGGGAAAGTATATTACCGGCGCATATTATATTTATAAAACAAATCACAGCGAAGCTTTGAAAGAAGTAATTTCAGAGTTTATCTGTGATTTTTGTGATACACAGGGAGACGACGGATATCTCGGATGCTATAATTCGGATAATCATCTTACAGGCTGCTTTTCTGACGGAAACGGAGGAACATGGGATTCGTGGTCGCATTACCATGCGATGTACGGTATGTGGCTGTGGAACAGGGAATTCAGATCCGAAAAAATACATAACACGATAGTAAAAGCTGCCGGACTGTTTATGAACACCTTCTTCGGAGAGGGAAAGAAGCGGCTTAAGGATATCGGCTGGACCGAGATGAATCTGGCTGTTCTGCATATATTCACTGTTCTTGCAAGCGACGATGAATATTCGGAATACCGTGATTCCTTTATCGCGTTTATAAGGGAACTGGAGAAAGACGTGGAATCGGACGAGGGCGGCGGTTATATATCCTGTATGGACGCTGGACTTGATTTTTATCAGTGCCGTAAGCCGAGATGGGAAAGCCTCCATGTCATAATGGGTATTCTTGCGATGTCGGATGTTACTGGCGATCCAAAATACGCCGATTCAGCGGAAAAGATCGCTCTGAGCATCCTCAGAACGGACGTACACAATACCGGAGCTTTTTCGACAAACGAGCAGGCTGTGGGTTCACCATATAAAGACGGAGCCATAGAGCTGTGCTGCGTGATTGCCTACAACGCTCTTATCGCCGAACTGTATCTGAGGCGACCTTCACCGCTGCTTGCGGATTTTCTTGAAAAATCGTATTACAATGCAATAATGGGCTCGTATTCCGCATCGGGACGGTGGTCAACCTATAATACTCCGATGGACGGTCAGAAACGGGCAAATTATCAGGACATAGTGTTCCAGTCAAGACCCGGCTCCCCCGACCTCAACTGCTGTTCGGCGAATTCCGGACGCGGGCTCGGACAGCTTTCGTCGTGGGCAATTGTTCGTGACGGCGACAGCATTTATGTCAATTTCTACGAAGCGTGCCGTCTTACTGCCGATGACGGTGTGCAAATAAAGATTGCCGGCGGTTATCCTCTCAGGCATAATGTTTCGGTTACGGTATGTACCGAAAAAGCGATAAAGCTTTATCTGCGTATTCCGTCGTGGTCTGAGAAAACAAAGGTAAACGGCGTGATAGTGAATTCCGGAGAGTATTACGGGATTGATATCAGCTCCGGTGAGAATAAAGTCAATATGATTTTCGATTTCAGCGTCCGCCTTGAAGATGGCAGAGACGACAAGTCAGGTAAAAGATGCGTGTACTGCGGTCCGTTGCTCTACGGCATTGATCTGAGCGCGAATACCGATGATTTATCTGCTCTTCCGAAACCGAAAAAAGGTGATTTTTCCGCAGGCGCCTATCGAACAATAACAGCTGACGGCGAGCTTTACGACAGGCGGGGAAAGATTTACAGAGCGTTTTACAGGCTCGGTTCCGGCGGTTCGGAATATAAAACATGGCTGGGCTGATTACATAAAATCGGAGAAAATATATAACCGAAGAATACCGTATTTATATGACACTGTTATGTCATATCGGAGAATATGCATATGAAAATACGCAGAATCGTTTTATTTGTACTGTTGACTGTCATATCCTCTCTCTTTATCGCTCCCGGTCTGACCGCAAATGCAAGCGAGAGATACATATACCGCTTTGTGGATTCTACCGATGGTTTTGTGCGCGGTGAGACCTATGTAATCGCAAGATATAATAATCAGGCGGAAAACCACCTGCTCGGTGTGGATTATTCAGCAGGAAAATTTGACGGAGATCCAAATAAGCGCGGTGTAAAGGATTTTGAGGTCACAACAAGATACAGCGAAGAATACGGATGGTACTTCGAAGAAAGCGATATTCCGTCTGACTGCGTGTTGTCATCTGAAAAGGGCCTTGTTTTCGGAAATAACGGCTACTTTCTTACAGGCGACTTAAACCTGCATTTTGAAAATTACGGTACACATAGATGGGAATATGTTGAAAATGATAAGGGGGCAAAGAGGATAGTCGCAGAAGACAACAATAAAAATGAGTACAGTTTATTTTTGGAAACAAACTCGGATAAAGCAACGTGGAAAATCAACGCAGGAAGAGTAAAAACCGCGAATCTTTTCAAGCGCGAGAAGGTAGTTGAGCCAACCCTCGTTGATGATTATGTTGTCATAGATTATTCCGTTCCCGCCGATATTGATGTGCTTGCCAACGACAAGAAAGGCATGACGCTCTGTGGATTCGGTTCGGATATAGGCAGGTTTACTGTCACGGAAAATAAGGTTAAACGGACTATCAGAAAAAATTTCGAAGAGTATGATGGACAGCTTACAAGCTCGGATGGCTTGCGCAAAAAGTACAGTGATACCAAATCGCTGTATGTCGCGCATGTAGTAAATAATAAGCTGCGGCTGACGGTGACGAATATGAATTTCACCGAGCCGATAGTTCTTTACTATGAGGTCAAAACTCCGCAGAATACCTATATGTATTCGTCGATAACGATATATCCAGCCAATACTGTTTACTATGAAGATAAGATGTATGACGACAATAAAGAAGGAAAGGGAGATTTCATAGAATACAGCGACGGATGGGAAGAAATCGGTACGGCATACGAAGCTTTGAAAATCGCGCCGAATACCGAGAGACATTACGGATATAACGAAGCGTATTCCTCCTGTACTTCGCTTAGCGGAGGTTCGGCGCATGTGCTGCACGGTGATAAAAACACCACGCTGACCAATTCGCCCTCCGCAAGCTTTACCTTTACCGGAACGGGATTTGAGATCATCGCAAGCTGCGGAAACGATACGGGATCGATCGTGGCGTATTTATACAGCGGCGACACGGTAAATAAGGGAGATAAACCCATAGCCAGCCTTTTCGTCAATACCTACCACGGCTATGAGCTTGTTGCTGACGGTTATTATATACATAACTGGAAGTTCACCGACGGACGCTGGAAATATATTTCAAGAACCAATTCGGATACAGCTGTCGAAAACAGGGAATTTCCGCGCGACGCCGCCGAGGGCAGCACGATGCAGACCTGTGAGGAGCGGTATTCATATATCGAAACCGAATGTGACGATATTGTTCAGTGCAACGTGCTCAGACGCACCGATCTTGAATACGGCACCTACACGGTAGTGCTCAAGACCATGTACAGTGAGATATTCGATCACAGCGGCAATGAAAACGGAAACTATGACGTTATATTCGACGCGGTGAGAATATACAATCCCGCCGGAGATAATGCCGAGGCCGATTCCCATTACGAAAGCGATGGCGAAGGAAATGTGAGATTTGTATCTCTTCCGAATCTTCTCGTATCCATGAATACTCTCGGTCTGTCAGCAAAGAGCGGCGTTGTGTTTATCGACGGAATCGGCGCCGTGAGCGATATGGAGCTTTACAGAAAATACGGCTCGATAAATGAAATATATCTTATTTCCGGTCAGAGCATAGGCTTTGCTGTTGATAATACGTCAGACCTGTCTTCCGTTCTGGTTGGCGCAAGAGCTGTAGAAAGCGGAGCGATACTGAACGTAAACGGAAGCGGATACAGCATAACCTCCTGCACCGATATGTATTATGATATTACAGCGGATGTTATCGGCGACGGTTATGTTATTATAAGCAACAGAGGAGAGGGCAAGCTGGCGCTTTCAACGCTGAAGCTTACTTATGAATCCCCTGTCATGCTTCAAAGCGAGACTCCGGTATTTGTCACAGCTCAGTGTGTCGGCAATATAATCAGCAGAGTCAATGCGGAATACATAGAGGACAATAGCGAAGAAGCCTTTGAGGCCGCGAGCTTCAGAGCGGTTTATATGCCTGTACTGAAAGCGGGAATCACCTGCGACGTTTATTTTACAACGTCACGTGAGGTAGTTGGCGTAAAGCTTGCCGGAAATGCGGCAAAACTGCGCTACACTGATTCTCAGGGTTATAAGCACTGGCACAGCGAAGTGTATTTTGAAACGGGAGGAGTAAGAGTGTATCCCGCTATAGCGATAGACAAAGACGGCAATGCAACAGAAGCTATAGAATGTACATTGAATGTAGAACCTGCAAGGGTAAAAATTGGCTTGGGAGGTAAGCTAAGATGAGTAAACCTAAAGAAAAATATATTTCGCCGATGCTGGATTCGGTCAAATATTCCGGTCCCGCGCTCTCGGCTGCGTGTAAGTATCAGGCGGTGTTTCAGCTCTACGATTGTCCGCTGGATATAGGCAACGCCAAGCT
>JAZQNC010000147.1:0-19067 GCA_045627165.1 Eubacteriales bacterium | reverse complement strand
CCGCGTCATAGGTGAAATGGTCGGTAAGATTGGAGGTGTGAACGCCTACGCCGTATGCGTCCGCGTCGTCATACTTGCCGTTTCCGTTAAGGTCGCTGTAGCAGATCGAAACGTCCTCAGCCATCTTGTCCATGGTCCATCCGCCCTCGTAGACGAGCTGATACAGATCGTTGGGGTCGCCGAAGAAATTCTCATACACCTGCTTGTTGAAATATATGCAGGAGAGGTGACGGATATGACCGAGAGTGATATCGCCGGTAAGCATATAGTATTTGCTTCCGATGCTGGCCTCGTGAATGTAATCGGTGGACCACCAGTCGTCGTCTATGTTGATATAGGGGAGAGTGGAAAGGTCGGTGTAGATGTTGTCGGTAACGTGCTGGGCAATGCTGTACTGGACGCTGTGAACGAATTCGTAGGCGTCGTCGTCCGCGGTGACGAATTTCTTGAGAAGAGTATAGGTGTCCTCTCCGCTGACAACATAGGTGTCATACATCTCAAAGCTGACGTCGAGCTGCTCCGCTACTCTGCGGTTGCGGGCGAAAACCGCGTCGTTCACTATGTCTCCGGTCTCCTCGGAGGGATTGAAGGTGTAGATATCGCGCTGGAAATAGGGCTGGTTTATCACGCGCACCGACGCGCCGTCGAAGCTGAGCCCGTCGGGAAGATTGCTTTTAAGGGTTTCTCCGGTCTCAGTCTGTTCCTCGGCCACAGTCGATATGTCGGTAACTTCCGGGGTATCGTCCGCCTTTTCGGCGCAGGACGCCGCGACGGCACAGGTAAGCATGGCTGCCGCAAGCAGTAATGAGATTCTTCTGGTAGCTGACATTTTTTCCTCCACAGATAAAAATTATATTAATTTTATTGAACAGCTTCTATATCGAAGCTCATGATCTTTCTGAACATGTCTATCTGGTTGTTATACTCTTTTTCTTCTCTCGAACCGCTTCTGAAGCCTTTGACCGTGGCGACGCGGCGCACGCAGAGAATCGTATCCTCGGGATATGCCTGCATCGCGGTGAAATACTGCGCGAAGGGCGTGTCCCTGAGATAGACCGAGCAGCCGTCTATCGCGTATTCGGGAGTATAGCCCAGCACGTCCTTCAGCGGCGCGAAGCCTCCGGCATTGTTCACGTCTCCGTACCAGTTGGGGTCAAGCAGACATATCACGCACTCGCCCGAAAAGATGACGGTGGAAAACTTCGTGTGGTTGTCGTTGAGGGTCTGCTGATTGTATATCAGCGTGATGCCGTCCTCCTTCGCCTGCTTTTTAGCCGCCTCGAGCTGAGCGTCGGTCATAAGCAGCAGCGGCGAAACGGTAGCCTGCTTCACTCCGTCCCCGTTGTAATCCTCTCCCATGACCGCCTGCAGCGCGAACTGCACCTCCCGCGCCTGATTCGCGCTGAGCTGAGCAGGTCCGGCATAGAGCACGGTAACGTCGTCGTCCGTCTTGGAAGCGCACTGCGATATCAGCACGGTAAAAATCACGACAAAAGTCAGACCGATGATCGTCGCCCATTTGTAGTGATACCAGTAATTGTCAAGCCATCTGATTATGTTTTTCATGACCAAATAATACACCAATCCGTAAAAAAATGCAAGTGTTTTTTCAAAATAAATATATTTCGCTCTCAGAGTATCATTCTCATCAGCAGCGTTCTGCCGTTTTCCTTCAGCCACCTGTCACATTCGTAATAGTCGGGGAACACGCTCAGCACCGCGCTGTAAAATTTCGGCGAGTGGTTCATTTCCAGCCTGTGGCACAGCTCGTGCACCACCACCGAATCCAGCACCTCGGGAGGGGTCTTCATCAGAAGGCAGTTGAAATTCAGATTGCCCGCCGAGGAGCAGCTTCCCCATTTCGTCTTCTGGTTGCGTATGGTTATTTTCCCGTAGGTCACTCCCAGCTTTCCGGCGTAATACTTCACCCTTTCGGGGATCACTCTCAGCGCCTCCTCCGCCATTGCCCTGATATCCTCATCGGTAAAGGGCGAGACGAGAGCTTCGCCGCGGGAGCGCAGCACCTCTGCGGTTTTCTCCTCTATCCATTCTTTTTTTCTCTCCACAACGTCGTCGATATCCTTTTTCGGCGCTGTCTTCGGGGCGTAAACCGTCAGCGCGCCGGTCTCGTCGATTTTCAGCGATATCGTCCTGCGGGAGCTTCTTATCAGTCTGTATTCCATTTCCGCCTCCGTCATTATCCGGTTTTAATTATATCACATAATTATGTATTTTTCTGTATATTCACGATAATACCCGCAAGGCTCTCCGGATAACGACACACTCATTTTTCGCCGAAGCACAAATATTAACATAAAATTCAACCGCTGATATTTACTTTTTCAGATAAAAGTGGTATAATCATACCAATTGTGAAGTAACGGGGCGCGGTTTTCGTCAGCCGCGGTCCCGCACAAGCTCAATAATGTTTTTTTCATATTTTTTATGGAGGCTTAAACATAATGGCAAGAAAAATGAAAACAATGGACGGCAACAATGCCGCCGCTCATGTTTCCTATGCCTTCACAGAGGTTGCTGCTATCTACCCGATAACTCCTTCCTCCGTTATGGCTGAGGTTACAGACACATGGTCTGCCAACGGTCTGAAGAACATCTTCGGTCAGCAGGTCAGGGTCGTTGAGATGCAGAGTGAAGCAGGCGCTTCCGGTGCGGTTCACGGTTCTCTCGCAGCCGGCGCTCTCACCACCACCTACACGGCATCCCAGGGACTTCTCCTTATGATCCCCAATATGTACAAGATCGCCGGCGAGCTTCTTCCCTGCGTAATCCACTGCTCCGCACGCGCTCTTGCATCCCATGCTCTTTCCATCTTCGGCGACCACAGCGACGTTATGGCATGCCGTCAGACCGGTTTCGCTATGCTCTGCTCCGGTAACCCCCAGGAGGTTATGGATCTGGGCGCAGTCGCTCACCTCTCCACCATCAAGGGCCGCGTTCCCTTCCTGCACTTCTTCGACGGTTTCCGTACATCCCACGAAATCCAGAAGATCGAGCAGTGGGACTACGCCGATCTCGCCGACATGGTTGATATGGACGCCGTAAAGGCATTCCGTGAGCGCGCTCTCAACCCCGATCACCCCGTTCTCCGCGGTACCGCTCAGAACCCCGATATCTTCTTCCAGGCCCGTGAAGCTTCCAACACATACTACAACGCTATTCCCGCGGTTGTTGAGATGTACATGAACAAGGTCAACGAGAAGATCGGCACAGACTACAAGCTCTTCAACTACTACGGCGCGCCCGACGCTGAAAAGCTCATCATCGCCATGGGTTCCGTATGCGACACAGCAGAAGAGACTGTTGACTACCTCACCGCAAAGGGCGAAAAGGTAGGTCTGCTCAAGGTCCGTCTCTACAGACCTTTCTCCGTAAAGCACTTCATCGACGCTATCCCCGCAACCGTTAAGTCCATCGCTGTTATGGACAGAACAAAGGAACCCGGCGCTATCGGCGAGCCTCTCTACCTCGACGTATGCAACGCGGTCCGCGGCACTGCATTTGAAAAGTGCACGATCGTAGGCGGCCGTTACGGTCTCGGCTCCAAGGATACTACTCCTGCCGACATCATCGCCGTTTACCGCAACCTCGACGCTGAAAAGCCAATCAACGGCTTCACAGTATCCATCAACGACGACGTTACAAACCTTTCTCTCCCCGTAGGCGAGAATCCCGATACAGTTCCCGCAGGCACAGTATCCTGCAAGTTCTGGGGTATCGGCGCAGACGGTACAGTCGGCGCGAACAAGAACTCCATCAAGATCATCGGCGACCATACCGATAAGTACGCTCAGGCATACTTCGCATACGACTCCAAGAAGTCCGGCGGTCTTACCATTTCTCACCTCCGTTTCGGCGACAAGCCCATCCGTTCCACATACTACGTTTCCAAGGCAGATTTCGTTGCCTGCCACAACATCGCGTATGTTGACAAGTACGATATGACCCGCGACATCAAGGACGGCGGCATATTCCTTCTCAACACAAGCTGGACTCCCGAAGAAGTCGCAGAGAGACTTCCCGCAAAGATCAAGCGCGACCTCGCCGCTAAGAACGCAAAGTTCTACATCATCGACGGCGTTAAGATCGCCCGCGACCTGGGTCTGGGCAACAAGTTCTCCATGGTTCTCCAGTCCGCATTCTTCAAGCTCGCCAACATCATTCCTCTTGAGGACGCTGTCGGATACATGAAGGAAGCTGTTGTCAAGTCCTTCGGCAAGAAGGGTCCGGAAATCGTAAAGATGAACCAGGACGCTATCGACCTCGGTATCAACGCTCTCGTTGAGATCCCCGTTCCCGCAGACTGGGCTGACGCAAAGGACGAGGCTGCCGCTGAGTGCACATGCTGCTGCGGCGGAGCTGACGATATGCTCCACAAGTTCGAGAAGAACATCCTCGCTCCCGTAAACGCTCAAAAGGGCGACGATCTCCCCGTTTCCACCTTCGTTGAGTACGCTGACGGTACATTCCCCCAGGGTCTGGCTGCATTCGAGAAGCGCGGTATCGCAGTTGACGTTCCCAAGTGGAATCCCGAAAACTGCATCCAGTGCAACTTCTGCTCTTATGTATGTCCTCACGCAGTTATCCGTCCTATCGCCATCAAGGAAGACGAAGTACCCGAAGGTCTCCCGACCACGAATATGACCGGTATGCCCGGCTACAAGTTCGCTATCGTTACATCCGCCCTCGACTGCACAGGCTGCGGCTCCTGCGTATCCGTATGTCCCGGCAAGAAGGGCAGCAAGGCTCTCTCCATGGTCGCTCTCGACGACGCTATGGAAGAACAGAAGTACTTCGATCTCGCATACAAGTATACAGACAACGAAGAGGTTCTCGCAAAGTTCAAGCCCGAGACAGTCAAGGGTTCTCAGTTCAAGCAGCCTCTGCTTGAGTTCTCCGGCGCATGCCCCGGCTGCGGCGAAACACCTTACGCAAAGCTCATCACTCAGCTCTTCGGCGACAGAATGATCATCGCCAACGCAACAGGATGCTCCTCTATCTGGGGCGGCTCCGCACCTTCCACTCCTTACACCACCAACAAGGAAGGCAAGGGTCCCGCATGGGCCAACTCCCTGTTCGAGGACAACGCAGAGTACGGTCTCGGTATGGCTACCGCTACACGTCAGCGCAGAGAAAAGCTGGCTGAGACAGTCAAGGCTCTCATCGCTCTCGACTGGACATGGGAAGACATCAAGACAGCAGGCGCTGAATGGCTCGAAGGCATGAACGACGCCGCTGCTTCCAAGGCAGCTTCCGCAAAGCTCGTTGCAGCTCTCGAAGAGGGCATCATTGAAGGCTGCGACTGCGAAGCATGCAAGCTCGGACGCCTCATCCTCGCCGACAAGGATATGCTCATCAAGAAGTCCGTATGGATCTTCGGCGGCGACGGCTGGGCTTATGACATCGGCTTCGGCGGTCTCGACCATGTAATCGCTTCCGGCGAAGACGTAAACATCATGGTATTCGATACCGAGGTTTACTCCAACACAGGCGGACAGGCTTCCAAGTCCACACCTACCGGCTCCATCGCTCAGTTCGCTGCTGCAGGTAAGGCAATGAAGAAGAAGGATCTCGCGGGCATCGCAATGTCCTACGGTTATGTATACGTTGCTCAGATCGCCATGGGCGCTGATTACAACCAGTGCGTAAAGGCAATCGCAGAAGCAGAAGCATACCACGGTCCTTCCATCATCATCGGTTACGCTCCCTGTATCAACCACGGTATCAAGGGCGGTCTTACAGGCGCAATGGCAGAGACAAAGAACGCAGTCAACGCCGGCTACTGGTTCACATTCCGCTTCAATCCCGACGCCGAGAAGAAGTTCACTCTCGACTCCAAGGCTCCCACAGGTTCCTACGCGGACTTCATCCTCACCGAAACACGTTACAGCGCACTTACACGTTCCTTCCCGGATCGCGCTAAGGAGCTCTTCGCAAAGGCTGAGACAGAAGCTAAGGAACGCTACGAGCACCTCACCGAGCTCGACAAGTAATTTCCGTTTTTACGGTTCGGTCACAGCAGTAAGATAATAATATTCCTGCCGCGGTACGCTGAAAATGCGCCGCGGCAGGATCTTTTTTGGTCCCGGCGGAAAAACGGCACGAAAAAAGGCAGCGCCGTTTGGTGGAAACGGTACTGCCCTGCGTGGATATGATAACGTGATCAGTTATTGCTCTTAGGGAGGTTCTTTGCGATGGCGCCGACAAAGGAGTTCATGGGCATGGACTGGAGAGTGATCTTTCCGGGTCCCTTGACTACGGTGTTGAACAGACCTTCGCCGCCGAAGAGCACGTTCTTCACGCCCTTTACGGTCTGAACGTCAATGTCAACGGTGCTGTCAGCCATAGCGAGATTGCCGGTATCGACGATCATCTGTTCGCCTGCCGCAAGCTCATACTCAGCCGCGGAGCCGTCGATCTCTATGAAGGCAATTCCGCGTCCCGATACCTTCTGCATGACGAAGCCCTCGCCGCCGAAGAAGCCCGCGCCCACCTTCTTCTGAAAGTGTACCGAAAGCTCAACTCCGTCCGTGGAAGCGAGGAATGCGGATTTCTGTGTGATTATGGGATTTTCGGGAGTTATCTCTATTGCACGGATATCGCCGGGGAAGCTGGACGCGAAGGCGATGAGGCCTTCTCCGCTTTCGCAGGTATAGATATTCTGGAATATGCCCTCACCGGAAAAAATACGGCCTATAGCCTTGCCTACTCCTCCGGCGGAGGTGGACATCTTCATGTTAGGGCTCATCCAAACCATGGAACCGCCCTCGGTGATCATTTTTTCGCCTGCTGAAAGATGGCAGATAACCACAGGCATCGGCGCGCCCTGAATCTCGTACTTCATGATGAATTCTCCTTAAATGTAATTGTAATATATTCCGTAAACGAACGGTATCGCTTTATGCCGTTTATGATACCACAAAACTCCGATATTGTCAACACATTGTTTTTTCACCGATGCTGAAAAATATCCGTCATAATGTGAAAACGAAGGAGTTTTTGTGAAATTATATTCACAACCGTCATATTTTCTTTATCCAGCGGTAGCTGTTTGTGCGGATAAAGGCCACCCCGCATTTGAGTATCTGGTCGCATTTGAGACAGGCGAACACCACGACAGGACTCAGCTCAAGCACAAAGGCCGCCGCGTAGGAAATCGGAATGACGATGAGCCACATATGTATGGTATCGTTGATGAGTATGGTCTTCGTGTCTCCTCCGCCGCGGCATATACCGCTGAGACAGGTCATCTGGTAGGCAGTACCGATAACGGTGACAGAGTTTACCGTCATGAAGGAGACGGCAAGCGATCTCGCCGCGTCGGTGACCTTGTAGAAATCGACCACGATATCCTTGAACAGAAACAGCACGAGTCCGGTGACAAGTCCAAGACCGATATATATCACCTGCAGAGTGCGCACATATTCCTTTATCACGTCTCTTCTGCCCTCGCCGAGAGTCTTTCCGATAATGACCGACGAAGCTGAAGCCGAGCCGTATACCACCACGGAGATTATGCTGAACACGGTTCCAGCGATACTGTTCGCCGCGATAACGTCCTCGTCCAGATGTCCCAGTATTCCCGCCTGCACCGCCTGGGCGATTCCCCATATACCCGACGAGGCAATAACGGGAAGGCTCACGCGAAGATAGGTTTTCAGCATCTGTCCGTCTATGTGCAGAAAATCGCCGAGCTTCAGCTTCAGTTTTCCGTCAAAGAAGGAAATATAGCAGATTATAACGCAGAACTCCACTATGCGGGACACAAGTGTGGCTATTGCCGCGCCTCTCGCCCCCAGCTCCGGGAATATTCCCACTCCGTATATGAGAAGCCAGTTGAGCAGTATGTTTGCCGCAAGCGCGGAAAGCGAAACGTAGGTTCCTATTTTGACAGTCTCCACCGACCTCATCACCGCCAGCAGAATATTGGTCGCCGCGAAGAAAAGATAGGAAAAGCATACTATTCGCGCATAGCTTACCGCTTCCTCTATTACCGCTTCTTCGTCGGTGAGCAGACCTATCACCTGTCCCGGAGCGAAGAACATGAGCAGTCCCACTATCGCCGCGCCCACAAGACCGATGAGCATACCGACGGCAGAGGCTCTCTTTATGCCCTCTCTGTCTCCCTGTCCCCAGAAGCGCGAGGCAAGGACCACGATACCCTCGGCGGCTCCCATGGTGATCATCTGCAGGAAAAACTGCACCTGATTGACCTGCGCTATGCCCGACATTGCGGTCTGGCTGTAGCGTCCGATCATGATGTTGTCGGCAAGGTTTACGCCGTAAACTATTACGTTCTGCAGAGCTATTACAAGCGTCATCGTAAAAAACGAGCTGTACAGCTTTTTGTCTCTTGTAAAGAATTTCATATATTCTACCTCAGTGAAACAGATTCAAACGCCCATGTCACTCGGACAGTTCTCCGCTGCCGCCGTATATGCGCTGAAGCGCGCGGGCACGCTTCTTGGCGTGAAGCCTTCCCTCACCGTCAAGAACATAATAGGAATAGCAGTCCTTTTCATCGTCCGCGAGAGCGTCGGTAAAACGGTAGGCGTGGACGGTGGTAACGAAGGGCATTTTCTCCTTTATCAGACGGAAGCTCAGGTCGGTGATGCGCACAAGCTCTTCGGTCTCGTTTCCCCAGTCGTTGACTCCGAATTCGGAGAGCACGCAGGGGACTCCTTCATCCCCGTGCATGACCGCTATATCATATATTTTCCGGTTCAGCTCGACCCAGCGGTCGTCAGGCTCTGCCCAGTACCAGCCGCCGTCACTGTTCTTCTTTGCTCAGTAGGGATGCCAGCATACCGCGTCGAAAAAATCTCTGGGATCTTTCGAGCCGAAGTCCCCGCTTTCGATATCAGTATATATGCGGTCGAGCGCGGCGGTCATTCCGCCGTATTCCGCGGCTATCGAAGCGCCGTACACGCCCTCTCCGCCGTCGTCAACCGGAGCAAGTCCGGGCATTACCACCCTCGCTTCGGGATTGACCGATCTCACCGCACGGCAGGCGCGGAACATCATGTCAACCGCAACGTCTATCTGTTCGTTCCAGGTATAGGGTTCATCCCCGCAGCAGTAAAGGAATACCTTATGGTTTATCTCGTTTCCCGTCTCCCAGTCGGTGACCTCGGGAAATTCGCTCACCAGCGTGCGCCAGCTCTGTTCGTACATATCGAGAAATCCGGCGTAATCGGGACTGTCGCGGTGAGGCGCGGAGCCTCCGCCGCATAGCCTGCCTTCGGCGTCGTATTTCAGAAACCAGAAATGACTCATTGCCACTATCCTTTTCACTCCGTGACGGTAAAGCTGACGGTACACGTTATGCCAGCTTTCCGCCATATCCCGCCTTACGGTGCATGGATCGCGGAGCAGGTCGGTCATGTGCATCCACACCCGCACGCTTTTAACATTCAGCTTTTCAAGCTCGGCGGCGGCGGTCCCGTTGTCCAGTCTTCCGCGTGTGAAGCAGTACGCGAGACACATGCCGTTGAGATATTCTCTTTCGGACGTCATATCATATCACCCGTTCTGAAAAAACAGCCTGTGCGGAAAAACACAGGCTGCATGAATTTTTAATACGGAATCATTCCTCTTCGGGAGCTTCCCAGTTGTGGTAGACGTTCTGAACGTCGTCGCTGTCCTCAAGATGTTCGAGAAGGAGCTCCATGTTGTTGATGGCTTCCTCGTCGTCAAGAGTAACGAAGGTGGAAGGGATCTTCGCGGTATCGTAGGAGGAGAGAGTATAACCCAGCTTCTGAAGAGCCTCGGCAACGGCGCTTACGTCGTCGGGTTCGGTGGTTATCTCGAATACGCCGTCGTCGGCGGTGAAGTCCTCGGCTCCGGATTCGAGAGCGTCCTCCATGAGCTTGTCCTCGTCGATGTCGGGACCGTATTCGTCCTGCTCGATGACGATAACGCCCTTTTCGGTGAACATATAGCCGACGCAGCCGGTCATACCCAGCTTGCCGCCGAACTTGTCGAAATAGTGGCGCACGTCGCCCGCGGTGCGGTTCTTGTTGTCGGTAGCGGTTTCAACGATAACGGCAACACCGTTGGGGCCGTAGCCCTCGTAGGTGATCTCCTCGTAAACAACGCCGTCGGCGCCGCTTGCCTTCTTGATGATACGGTCGATGTTGTCGTTAGGCACGTTGCTTGCCTTTGCCTTTGCGATAAGATCGCGCAGCCTTGAGTTGGCGACGGGATCGGCGCCGCCCTCGCGTACCGCGATGGCGATTTCCTTGCCTATCTTGGTAAATACCTTGGCCTTGGCAGCGTCTGCCTTTTCCTTCTTATGCTTGATGTTGCTCCATTTGCTGTGTCCAGACATAAATACACATCCTGTTCTTCTATTTATTTATATTTTTAATTTGAAAACGAAACCTCATCAGAACAGTATCCTCGTTCTGATATTCTCGATCTTTTCCTTCGTGCTTCTGAAATTGCCTCCGAGGGGAGAGAGCTTCACCTCTCCGCAGAAGTACACTCCTCTGCCGCGGGAAATAATATGACCGAAATCGGGGTTCTCCCCGTCGGGACAGCCGAGAATAAGATTTCCGTGGCTGTAACGCTTTCCACCCGGCTCCTCGGATACAAGGAGAGGGATAAGAAAGTTTATATCTATATGGCAGTTGTCGGGAGTGAGCTTTTCGCTGTAATACTCGTTCTCCCTCGGCTGATAGATGACCAGAATAACGTCGCTGTCCTCGGTAAGACCTTCGATATCAAAGGTAGCCTTACCCTCGTAGGGGTAGGTCGTGCTCTGCGTGATATGAAGCGAACAACCGTTGACCTCTATATCGGCTTCCGATTCTGCGAGATAGGGAACTATAATGCGGTTGCCCGATACGATGTAGGAATACTGTGCGGCTCTGGCAAGACCCTCGCCGCCTCTCATTGTGCAGCACCAGGAAGCCTCGTAGCAGTGCGTCCTTATCGTACCGTCGGCAGCGCAGCTGTTGCAGCCGAAGCCGCCGTTGGCTCTCTGTTCGCCGTATACTCCGTTGAAGAGTATCCGCTGCGCGTAGTCGATATAATCGGCGCGGACTGTGAACTGATAGAGCTGCATTGCGACGATGAAGGAATCTATCACGGCGCAGGGCTCCGTCCATTCGGGACGGCCGAACCAGTTAAAGTTCTCATAGGCGGCGGTCATGCCGCACTCGGTATACTGTCTGAATATGCGCTCCGCGGTATCGAGCAGCCAACGCTGCTTTGTTACCGAATACAAACGGAGGATTCCTCTTGCCGCGGTAAGCGAGGCATGTGTCTGAGCCTGTATGCCTACTATGTCTATCTTCGAAAACTGCTCCGCCATTTCAAGCGCAAGCGAGCCGATCTCCTCATCGCCGGACATTTCGTAGACCGCGCTCACGCCGTCAAGTCCGATATATGCGCAGCCGGTGTCGGTGGAAAGCATCCAGCCGCTGACCGTACCGGCAATGGAGCCGGACATATCGCCGCCCCCGGCCTTGCGGTCAAGGGGATAATTGCGGTAATGCCCGCGGGCGGGAAGGAAAAGACCGCGGACGATGTTCACCGCCATATCCTTTACCTTTTCGTCCTTTTTCCAGTAATAATACTCGCACAGACCGCGCAGCAGCCAGCTGTGACCCGAAAGCTGCTGTTCGTTTATTACGCCTTCGGGACATATCTGCCCGAGATATCCCTTTTCGTTGAGCTCCTTCGGCAGTCTTTCCATAATAGCGGAAAGATTTGAAGCCTCTCTGCCGACGGTGCGGGAAAGCAGCGTCTGACCGAGGATAGATCTTCCGACCCAGTCTCCGGGCCAGCCGTTTACGCACTTCTCGCTGAACACCTCGTCCGCCGAGTAGTCATGCTCGTTCAGTCTCGAAAGCAGAAGTCCGCATCTCGCTCCGAGCTCGCCGCCGGGAACGATGCGTCCGTTGTCCAAAAATTCCATAACAAAACCTCCGACAGTCAGTCGGTATCCGACAGTTGGTCGATAGTACTCACGACTACACAATTATAAACCGAATTTGTTAATATTGCAATAGTATAAGGTGTATTTTATTCTGTTTTTTCTATGACCGGGATACGAGGCTCTCTATCCTCATCGCGCCGTAATCGTACAGCCATACGGCTTTTTCGATCCCTATGCGTCCCAGCAGCTTGACCCACGCCATATACTCGCGGAGATTGTCCGAGACAAAGTAATAAACGGTCCTGCTCACCGAACCGGCGCAGTAAAGGGTCCTTCCCCCGTAAATGCCGCCGACATAATGCTCCGCGGCGAATCTGATCCTCGGAATATGATACGCGCTTGAGCAAAGCACGATATCGTGACTTTCCAGTCCCTCTCTTTCGATTATCTCCGCGCTGTATCCGAGATTCTGAAGAGTGTCCGAGGCCCTGTATTCGCAGTATATCCTCGTGTCGTCGATTCCCCGTTCTACAAGATATTTGCGCATGGCGTCGGCTTCGGCGGCGCTTTCATTCGCGCCCTGAGCGCCGCTCACGATACACACGGCTTCGGGATTGTCCTCAAGCAGCAGGACGGCGGTGTTGAGCCGAGTTATCAGGGTGCGTCCGGGCATCAGCCCGTTGGTGTGCGCGCCGAAGACTATCAGCGTAAAATCGCTTCTCTGCGGAAGGCTGTCGCGGCAGCAGAAATTCGTGTACACTGCAAAGCCTCCGAAGCTCAGCATGAACACCGTCATGCCGAAGCAGATGAATTTCCGCAGACCGTAGGGATATTTTCCCATTAAAACCAGCGCGAGCGCCGAAAGCAGAGTACCCGCGCCGCCGAGAAGATAACACTGCGTCCCCATATCCTGCGCAAGAGAGGCGGCAAGGAAAACTCCGTAGCAGACCAGCGCGAAGGAGGAGGATATCACGGTCAGAGCCGTGACAAAGGCTCTGTGCTCTTTTTTCTTCTTTTTTGATTTGCTCTTTTTTGACATTTTACAGACTTATAACCTGAGCCGCGTAGAATTCCAGCATACGGTCGTCGATATCTATGCCGAAGCCCGTATGTCCCGCCATGACGCTGCAGCAGCCCTCGGCAAAGACCACGGGATTATGCCGCAGTGTGGAAAGGTAGCTGTCGGAATAGCCGGGCTTTTCCATCGCCTCTATCCATCTCGCGCCCATGCCCACGGCAAGCTGCTGCCACTCGGAGCAGCCCGGACCGATAAATCCGTCGTCGCCCACGGCGATCTTCTTTCCGGCGGCTTTCATCTTCTCGGCAAGCGCGGCGGCGTCGAATATCGAGCCGGTCATACCGGGATGGATATTGAATATGTCGGCGGTGTCGGGCGATACCCTCGACAGGGCGTACCTTGCCGGACGGATCGGTATGCTTGCGATAAGGTGAAGCGGCTCGACGAAGCTGCGCAGCTGCTTCCATTCCTCTCCGGTCATGGAAGCCGGGTCCTCACAGGCGTCAAGTCCGGCGGTGTACATTTTCAGAAGCTGAACTCCCAGCTTTTCGGGAGAATCCTGAGCCTCCTCGGTATAGGATTCGCAGGCGGCGCCGATAAGGTACAGCCGCTCCCGGCTGAAATTTCTTCTTATCAGCTCTATCGTCTCCCGGTCGAGATCTCCGTCTCCCACGAGCCTTATCTTGGCGATGTGCGAACCGGAGGAAAGGATACCCTCTATCCGACGAAGCATCACCTCATGCTCCCCCGTGGGTATCGCGCTTGCCGCCATTACCGGCATATACCCGCCCAGTACCATTATATCCAGAGCGGAACGTCCGGTGAGCCTGCCCTGCAGGTCGATAAGCGCAAGCTCCGCCATTTCGGATACGCAGTATCTCCAGTGTCCGAAGCAGGTGCGCACATATCTGAAGGCTTCGGTGATGGTGCGCCCGTAAAGACCGTTGAGGGCGTTTTCGGTGCTGTAGGTTTCCGCACCCGCCCTTGAAAGGGGGATACGGCATTCGCCCCAGCCCGTCCTGTCGCCGCAGCCGAGACGGAGAAATATATGCTGCTGCCCGCCGCGCTGCGAGGGAACGCGGGAGGGTATGTTGAATTTATAAAGCTTTACTGAATCTATCGCTGAGACCATCGGTATCTGAATATCTTTCTGTTTGGATTTGTCAGGTCGGATCCACGCTGTCGTATCTGTCCGAGACGGCGCTGTGAGGAGCGTTCCAGCTGTCGTGATCGGCTCTCATCACTCTGTCGGATTTGAGGAAGTAATCGTATCCGGTCTTTCCGGACAGGTCGTCCCAGGTCACGTCAATGTGGTACCACTGACCGTCAAGCATGACCATATTCCACTGGTGTCCGCTGTTTACTGCGAGGCAGTTTTCATAGCCCAGCGAATCGAGATAATATTTCATCAGCAGCGAATAGGCCTGACATACGCCCTTTCCGCCGTAAAGCATGGCGAAGGGAGAATGTACCGCGTCGGAGCCGTCATACTCAAAGCTGCCGATGATGCTGTCGTGAATATATTTCAGCTGCTCCGCGCCCTTCGCGTAATCGTTGACGTCTTCTATCACGGACTGCGCGGCGTAATACGCCTTTCTGACCGCGCCGAGATCGAACGCGCTGCCGTCGGCAAGCTCGCCGCCGCCCACAGCGGTGAGGACGAAGCGGAGCTGACCGAAATCCAGGCCGCTTCCCAGTATCGTGAAAAACTGCTTCATGCTTATCTCGTAATAGTTGTACATGGTAAGCATGAGGGTGCGCAGCTCCTCAAGCTGAGTGTCGGAATAGCGGCTTCTTATGCTTTCGAGCCGGTCTTCCTCAATAACATAGTCGAGGTCCACCGCGGCGACCGAGCTTCCGGAGGTGTAATACTTCCTCACCCGGTCGAAACACCAGTAGTTTTTGTTTATGCAGAGCTTGAAATGAAAATCGTCGGGATAGCCGTAAAGCTCACGGTTAAGCTCGCTTATCAGCAGGTTTATGTCGCTGATGCCCAGACCTTCGAGATTCACCCTCTCGCTGTGGTCGAGTATGCCCAGCTGAATACGCTTTATCGCCCTTGTCATGGGGCTGTCGGCGCTCTTTTCGGTCAGAGACTCACGGAGAGCGGAAAGCTCTCGGAGAGCGTCATGCTCTCTTTCACTGTCGGGTTCTTCCGGTACCGCGGGAGAGACGGCTTCGGTCTCCTCCGTTTTCGCGGGCGCATCGGTCTGTGCCGGTTCGGGCTTTTCTTCCCTGCCCGGGAACAGCGTCAGCGAGGCGGTATGCGTGGGATCGTCATAGTCAACCGCGCCGTAAACGCTCAGCGAACGGAGAGCCACGACGGTGCGTCCGCCGATGTTGTACGCCTCGCAGGGCACGTCCTCAAGGTACGTTACTATGTCGGTGTGGAGCACGTTCCCCACGATATCTCCGGGGTTGTGTACTCCCCAGTCGGTAAGGTCGTCAATTTCCGAGAACGCCTTGTCAGCGCGGCGGTAAACCTTTAACGTGCGTCCGCTTCCGTCCCAGTACACGTCGAAGCCGTAGCCGGCAAGGTCCTCGACGGTGACCATCATCCGTCCCGACACGTTGCAGGCGGGTATCATAACGCCGTTGATATATGCCCTTATCTCGGTATACAGCACGTGATCTATGACCTCGCCCACATACAGGGCATGGACCGGCATAAGCGCGGTGAAAAGCAGAGCAAGCGTCAGCGCCAGCGCGGATATCCGCGCGCGGGACATACGCCTCGAAAACTCAGTCATGGATCATTTTTCCTCCGGAACGGGAGAAGCGGGTTCGTTTTTCTTTCTGAAATCAGGCTCATTGCGGAGAATGAACTTGCGCACCGGCTTGCAGACAGCGTAGGTGCAGAGTATCGCCAGAGCCATTTCCAGCATTCCGTTGGTTCCGACAACACCCATTATAGCTCCGATGAGAGCTTCATAGGTCATGCCGCAGGCGGCGGAATAGGGTTCTCCGAAAAAGACATATATGCCGCCCAGCACAAGCACCGTGTTCGTCAGCGAGCCGAGAGCGCCGGTTATCGCGTAGGAGAATATATCCCAGCCTCTGCCCTTCACGGCGAGAGGGCGGAACAGACGGAATACGGCTCCCGAAACAGTACCGATAAGGATTCTCGGAACGAAGCATATCACCAGGCTCCAGCCATTGCCGGGCGGGAAGGCGGGAGTGAACACGAAAGCGGTCATGGCGGAGGCTCCGGGCATGAAGGTCATCACTATGAATGAAAAGAGTCCGAAGAAAAAGCCCATCGCCGAACCCGCGCCGACGCCCAGATTGACGGCGGTAATGATTACCGGTATATGAGAAAGCGTCGCCACCAGCGGTCCTATCGGAAGCGAGCCGAGAGGCGTGAAGCATACGATCGCTTCAATGGCAAGGAGTATCGAAAACTGTGTCATGAACAGAGTCTGTCTTCTGCGCGCTTCCATGGGATTCATCACAGGACGGCCTGCACGCGGAGGCTTGGGGGGTATGCGGTTTTCCATCATAAAAATCACCCTTTCTGACCGCCTTACGCGGCAGTCATGATTTTTTGCCATAGATCATATTAAACACTGTCCTAATGTATATTATACCTCTTAAAAATGAATATGTCAAGGATTTTCACCCCGTACCCCATGCAAAGTGTACCCTTTTTCGTCCCCCGCTCTCAGTCTATGTTTAACAATATGAAAACTTTTAGCATACTTTTATCATATTCACTTGTCAAGGGAGGATTATTGTTGTATAATATCAGCCGTATTGTGAAAAATAACACTATAATAAAAATGTGAGGATAAACCAAATGAAGGTTCTTGTTGTTAACGCGGGAAGCTCTTCCCTCAAGTATCAGCTTTTTGACACAGCTACCGAATCCGTTCTCGCAAAGGGTATCTGCGAGCGTATCGGTATCGACGGACGCATCGAGCACCGTCTCGGCGAGGGCGGCGAAAAGCACAAAAAAGACATCCCCATGGCCAACCACTCCATCGCAACAAAGGTTGTTGTCGATTACCTTACCGACCCCGAGCTTGGCTGCATCAGGGATATGAGCGAGATCGAGGCCGTAGGTCACCGCGTTGTGCACGGCGGTCCTTACTTCTTCGAGAGCGCGCTCGTAACAGAGGAAGTTATCGAGAAGCTCCGTCTCTGCGTTGACTTCGCTCCCCTTCACACACCCGCTCACCTCATGGGTATCGAGGGCTGCATGGCTGTTATGCCCAACACTCCCCAGGTGGTAGTATTCGATACCGCTTTCCATCAGACAATGCCCAACTACGCATATACATACGCTATCCCCTACGAAATGGCTCAGGAGTCCCACATCCGCCGCTACGGCGCACACGGCACATCCCACCGTTTCGTATCCGGCATCATGGCTGACATACTCGAAAAGACCCGCGGTATCAAGAAGGAAGATTCCAGGATCATCACCTGCCACATCGGCAACGGTTCCTCCATCACAGCTGTCAAGGGCGGCAAGTGCATAGATACCTCCATGGGCTTCACTCCCCTTGAAGGCGTTGAAATGGGTACACGCTGCGGCTCCATCGACCCCGCAGTCGTTACCTACGTAATGAAGAAGGAAGGCTTCACACCCGACGAGATGTCCGACTGGATGAACAAAAAGTGCGGATTCCTCGGCGTTTCCGGTTTCTCCTCCGACAGCCGCGATATCGAGGCTGCCATCCTCGAGGGCAATGAGCGCGCATGGCTCACAGCCAACATCCTCGCTTACCAGGTAAAGAAGTACATCGGCTCCTATGCGGCTGCAATGAACGGCGTTGACGCAATCGTATTCACCGCCGGCATGGGCGAGAACAACCCCGAGCTCCGCGAGCGCGCGTGCACAGATATGGAATACTATGGCATCGAGATCGACCGCGAGCTCAACGCCAAGTCCCACCACCAGCCCAACATCATCAAGCTCTCCACCGAGAACTCCAAGGTTGACGTTTACCTCATCCCCACAAACGAAGAGCTCATGATCGCTTCCGACACCGAGGCCATCGTAAAGGCTCTCTGATCGGACAGAGATTCGGATAACTTCGGATAACTCAGGATAACATTTCAGGCAGTTGACATTGTCTTACGGGATATTGTCGGCTGCCTTTTGATTTCGCTTGACAAAAAAACGCCCCGATGCTATAATTACGGAAAAGAGGATTCTCTTCACGGGATTCCGGAACGATAAAGATAATGGTGGTAATATGTCAGATATTTCAAAAAAGAACAGCAAAAAGGAAGACAGCAATTCATCCCGCGTGATCATAAAGATACTGCGCGAGATAGCCCGGGAGCTGGGACTGGGCTTCGCCTCCTACAGCTACGACTGGATAGTTCAGCTCAGCAGCTCAGAGCGCAAAATGTATATCTACGGCTACCAGTTCCCGAGCAACGACGCGGCAGGCGAGCTTATCTGCGGCGACAAGGCGGCTCTCGCCGCTGTACTGGCGGGAAACGGCATACCCGCCGCCGAGCATATCTATTTCATGTCGCCCTCCAATCTGCACTACACGGGAGAGAGCGGAAACTGGTCTGCGCTGACTTCTCTGCTCAATAAGTACGGCAGGCTGGTGCTCAAGCGCAATTCCGGTTCGGGAGGCTCGGGAGTATACGCCGTGACGAACCAGACCGAGCTGGAAAAGGTCAGCAGCGAGATATTCCGCAGCAGCCGCGCCCTCTCGGTTTCGCCCTACTACGACATAATCAACGAGTACCGCACCATCTACTGCTTCGGCGAGCCCCTTCTGGTCTACCGCAAGGTGCGCGCTACGGTGACCGGCGACGGTAAAACACGCCTGTACGAGCTGATAATGGACAAATTCGGCTCCTTCCCCGACAACACCGACGAGAGCCTCGACCTTGCCTCGATACCCGACGACGGCGAAGAGGTGAACATAAACTGGAAGCACAATCTCGGTCAGGGAGCCTCCGCCGAGCCTCTCGACAAAGACAGCGACATATACCGCCGCGTGACGGAGCTGGCTCTTTCGGCGGCAAAATGCGTAAACGTCAATTTCGCCTCGGTGGATACCATAGAGACTCCCGACGGGCTGATGATACTCGAAATAAACAGCGGTATCATGATGGAGAATTTCGCCGTAACCGCCAGCGACACCTACGCCATAGCTAAGGGCATATACACAAAGGCAG
>JAZQNC010000146.1:0-4457 GCA_045627165.1 Eubacteriales bacterium | reverse complement strand
ATGATAAAATCCACATCGGGCTTGAAATACTTAGCGGCGGTAAAATGCGCTATTGTCTCTACCACTCCGTAATCGAAGCAGAAAGCGTTTTTTGCCAGCTCTTCGCCGTAGCCTGTGACTGTTACGGCACGGATATTTGCGCCGGGGTATTTTTCGTAAAAGCCGAGAAGGAAATCACGGATGATCGGAATCGCATTGCCTCCGTTGGGACGGTAGTCGGAGAGTATTATACTGTTATCGTTGCCGATAACGACGCCCTTTACCGTTGTGGAACCGGCGTCTATGCCTATCCACACATCGCTGTCATATCCGGGGACTTCCTTTGTCTCGATACGGTCGAGAGCGTGACGGGAAGAAAACTCCCTGTATTCCTCTTCGTTTTCGAACAGCGGAGGGCATGATATATAGCTTTCGCCGGAGCTGTAGGCTGAAATCTTATCTATAATCTCATCAAGCCCCACGCCTGCCGTAACGCCCGAAAGCGCCGCGCCGAGGGCGACAAAATACAGCGAGTTATCGGGAGCGATACCCTCCACACCGAGCGTCTCGTCAAATGATCTGCGGAGCTGCGGCATGAAGGTCAGAGGACCGCCGAGATAGAGCACTCTTCCGCCCACAGTGCGTCCCTGGGCAAGTCCGGCAACCGTCTGGTTTACGACTGCCTTGAATATGCTTGCCGAGATATCGGGGATCTGCGCGCCCTGATTGATAAGCGGCTGAATATCGGATTTCGCGAACACGCCGCAGCGCGAAGCTATCGAATATATCTTCTCCGCCTTTTCGGCATAATCGTTCATTTCATCGGGAGTGATATTGAGCAGAGTCGCCATCTGATCTATGAATGCGCCGGTGCCTCCCGCGCAGGAACCGTTCATTCTGACCTCTATATCCGAAGCGGTATGCGCTTCATTCGTCAGAAACAGTATCTTCGCGTCTTCTCCGCCCAGCTCGATAACACAGTCCGCGCCGCCCGCCAGTCTGTCAACCGCGATCCTCGTCGCGTAAACCTCCTGAACGAAGGAAAACGAACAGCGGTCGGCAATACCCATGCCCGCCGAACCCGACACAGACAGAGAAACCTCCTCACAGCCGGGAATAAGCTCCTTTATCTCCGTAAGCATCTCAACCGTCATGGCGGTGATCTTTGAAAAATGCCGCCTGTATTTTTTATATAATATTTTGTTATCGCCGTCAATGATGACAGCCTTCAGAGTTGTTGAGCCTATATCAAGTCCTATTCTAATCATTTACAGCGCCTGCCAATATACAATAATATATAATAAATTGTAGCAAATCAATATGAAATACGTATAAACAAATTTGATTGAATTTGTTAGACATAAAACAAATTTCGCATTTCACGGCGGCACAGCCGAAAAGCAGCATCCGACATAAAAAGGGGACACGCGAGGTGTCCCCAAAAACTATACTACACAGTTTTTAATGCCGATCGGTATACCGATCAGTGCTTCTTAGCAACTGCTACTGCGCCGAGAGCGATGATAGCAACTACTGCGAGGTCAGCGGTCTGAGCTGCGGGAGCTACTACTACGTCAGCTGCTGCTGCGGGAGCTTCTGCTGCTGCGGGAGCTGCTTCGAGAGTAACCTTTGCGAAGAGATCAGCTGCCTTACCGGTTGCGCCGGTGCATCCTGCTGCGATAGAGGTGTGGCAATGATCGGAGCTGTTACCCCAGGAAATAACGAAGTTAGCACCGAACTTCTCGCCTTCGCCTACTGCCTTCTCAAGGAATGCAGACATGGGAGTGCGGACCTCGTATGTGATCTTTGCGCCGTCAACAACTACGGTGTAGTCGCCGGAGGGAGCGTAACCTGTGCTGAGGTAATCAGCCCAAACGTTATCGATAAGCTGGCCGTCGCCTGTCTTTGCAACGCCGTACTCGAGACGCTGGTCGCCTGCCTCATCGGCACCGGACATGGAAACCTGAACGCATCCGAACTGCCACATGGAAGCGGGGTCGCCTGCGCAGTCATTTACATGCTCGCCATCAGGGTCTGTGAACTGGATGAATGTGTAAATGTTTGCATCATCCCAGGACATAGCAAGTGTGAAATCAAGGTTCTTTGCTGCGTCGTACCAGTCTTCGCTTGCGCATTCCCAGAGAACCCAGGACTTGTCAACGTTTACTACGTAGTACTCGCCGTCAGAAAGAACACCGTCAGCCTTCCAAGCTGTGTTAGCCTTCTTGATGCCGAAAGCAACAGGCTTAACATCATCAGCTGTGAATCCGCCGGCGGAAACTGTGATTGCCATTGCAGCTATCATAACAACTGCAAGAGCGATGGATAAGAACTTCTTCATGTCTTTCCTCCTTGAATGGATTATGAAGTTTTTATTTAGCAGCGTTACTGCTATATTTACAGAAATTATACCAAACAATTTACAATTTGTCAATAGTCAAGTGTCACATTATCGCGTTTAATAACAGAATATTTACAAGTTTCCGTACATATCCGCGGTATCATGTATCATCCGGGCGTTTCCCCGGTTTCTTTCCCATATCCGCTATACTGAAATCGAGCATGAAGCCGAACACGGGATTGCTCCGGAATCTTTCGAGAAAACGGAATATCAACACCGTGATGCCATAGGCGATAAACGCGGACGCGGTACCGATGAGCGCGCCTGCGATAATGTCGGTGGGATAATGTGCCATAAGGTAATTGCGCGAGCAGCATACGGCTATGGCATAGAGATATCCGAGAAGCATAGGCCTTTTATTCGAGGCAACGCACAGCGCGGTCATCCCGGCAAATACGGAAGTGGCATGACCGGAAGGAAATGAAAACTCATCCTCGACCACCGCTCCGGCAAACTCCCACCACTGTCTGAATACCTCAGCAGCCTCATAGGGACGGATACGGGCAATGTAATCCTTGAGGATAATATTCGTGATAAGCGCGCCGCAGCATACCGCTCCGAAAAGGCACACGGCGGTCTTTCTCGTTTTTCTGAAAAAGGCGAGTATCACGCAGAGCGCGTAGAATATCAGTCCGTGTTCCGCGCTTACGGTAAGAAATTTACATATCGGCGTAAGTATCCCGCCGTATCCTTCCGCAGCGGTGTGCCAGAAGGAAAGCACGGTATGATCGAAGCCCGACATCACACTGTTGAGCCAGACCGCAAAATCTGTCATATATCTCATTCTCTTTTCTGTATCTGTTTATTCCTACGACACAGCATTATACCACCGCAAAACGGTATTGTCAAGGAAAAAATCGCCGGTCACACATTACAATTCTGCAAGTAATTTTCATTTTATATGAAATATATAAACAGCGATTTCATAATTGGGTGATATACTTTATATACGCAATCGAATATGTCAGGGGCGCTGGGTTCAATCCGGCTGTGATGCAGAATGGTGTTTCTGCGGTCCCTTATAACCTGATATGGGTAATGCCAACGTAGGGAGATATTATACAACGCTGTATTATATGTACCGCACCGGCATATCCGGTGCGGATTTCATTTTACAGGGGGTTGTTTATGAGTTCAACAGCGTCTCAGTCAAAAACGCGGGTGCTCGCCGAATGCGCGATAATGATAGCGGCCGCGTCGGTCCTTTCGATGATAAAGGTGTTCGAGCTTCCTCTCGGCGGCTCTGTCACTCTTTTTTCCATGGTTCCGATAATTCTCGTCTCTTTCCGCAGAGGAGTAAAATGGGGATTGTTTTCCGCCTTCGTCTATTCGGTGCTTCAGCTTGTGCTTGGGATGAACAGCGTGCTCTATCTGCCGGATCCTCTCGGAATAGCGCTCTGCATACTGCTTGATTATATCCTTGCCTTTTCGGTGCTCGGGCTGGCGGGAGCTGCCGACAGACTGTCCTTCCGGCCGCAGATAAAGGTGATCATAGGCGTGCTTTCGGTGTGCGTGCTCCGCTTTATCTTCCATGTGCTGTGCGGCGCAGTGGTATGGTATTCGATAACAAAGGCCGAACACTGGAACGATATAGTAAACCGCTTCGGTATGTGGACCTATTCCGTCGTATACAATACACAGTTCATGCTTCCCGAAACCATTCTTACTCTGATCGCCGTACCCGTCATACTGACAGTTCTTAACAGAGTAAAAAAATGATTTTCCGATCCAAAAAGCCCATCACGCGAAGTGATGAGCTTTTTTTCATTCGGTTAGGTCTGTGTTTTTAACCGGACTGCGTTCAGATATCGAGACCGAATCTTACAAAGGCATATCTCGGGATAAATCCTCTGCACTGACCGTCATGCCATTCCTTTTCATAGGAGAAGGTACCGGGGCCTACGCCGTAGGGCTCGGGATCGTGGCGGTGGTGCGGGCCCATGGAGTTGCGCATGGAGTTGCAGATGGTGACGGCGATCTCGTTTTCGCCCTCTTTCAGGAATCCGGCGAGGTCGAGAGTGCGTTCGAAGAGCATTTCGCCGGCGGGCTGACCGTTGACGGCGACGGAGGCGGTGGC
>JAZQNC010000145.1:0-6603 GCA_045627165.1 Eubacteriales bacterium | reverse complement strand
GGAAGAACCGCCTCCGCCGAGAAATGTAGACAGGAATCCTCCTCCGCCTCCTAAAAGCACTACGGCGGCAATTATGATAGTTATTATGGAAGTTCCGCCGGAGGAACGCTTGCCTCCGCCGCTGCCCGAAGTTTTGTTTTTTCCCGAATACCCCGAAACGTTTCCGACGGGTCCCGTTCCGAGTCCGTCGCCGCGTTTGTAGATATCCTTGCCCTGACCGGTAACGTTCTTTTCGCGTCCTCTCGGTCTGTTGTTTTGTGGCATAAAATCACACTCCTTGTGTATTTGTTCGTTGGATCGATTTACAATGCAATAAATGACAAACGATCAATAACCGTCTATATGGGCCTTCTGTATCGCTCCGAAAGCGCGGTGCTTGAACCCTTTATATTTTCGGTCAAGATCTGCGACATACTGATGAATCTCTTCGCGTTCCGTATGACCGTCCTCAGGACAGAGACTTGTAATAACGGGAAGCTCGTTTCTGTTTACGAAGTATCTTATGTCCTTTTCCGGTGTGTATATCAAGGGTCTGATCATCGTGATATTCTTTCTGCTGAGATATGTCACCGGAGAAAAGCTGCCGAGTCTTCCCTCATGGATGAGATTGAGCATGAAAGTGTCGATAACATCGTCGAAATGATGACCGAGAGCGATCTTTTTGCATCCGGCTTCGATCACCGCGTCGTGCAGTATGCCGCGGCGCATTTTCGCGCAGAGCGAACATGGATTTGATTCCTTGCGCTCCTCAAAAATGATATGAGCTAGCTGAGTACGGACGCGGACATATTCTATTCCGTTTTCGGAGCAGAAATTTTCGAATGGGGAAAAATCCATTCCCTCGAACCCCATATCCACAGTAATGCCGACAAGCTCATATTTCTTGGGGTAAAACCTTCGCATATCCATCAGCACGCAGAGAAGCGCGGTAGAATCCTTGCCGCCGGAAAGTCCGACCGCGATCCTGTCGCCTTCTTCGATCATGCCGTAATCATCGACGGCACGGCGTACATGGCTCAGAAGGCGGCGGATATTGTTGAATTCCCTGAATTCGTTTTCCATGGCAGATTATTTACCGATGTATTCAAAGGCGAAACCCTGACTGGACGCATACTGCTCGGCATAGGAGCCTTTTTCCACATAGAGAACGACGTTGGGAGAATTATAGATAAGTCCCTCTCCTATATCGGTGACGTTTTTATGAATCGTCAGAGATTTGAGATTTGCGCAGGAAGAATATGCGTACTCGCCTATCGTGGTGATCTGTTCGGGAACAACCACGTCGGTAAGCGATGAGCAGTTATAGAACATCCTTGCGGTAATTTCGGTCATTGTTGGCGGCAGAGTAACATCCGTCAGATTTTCGCAACCCGAAAAGGTGTAATCTCCCGCTCTTACGATAGACGCGGGAAGTACGGCTGAGGTCAGCTTTGTTTCCGAGAAGGCGTATTTTCCGAGATTTTCGAGTACGGGAGGTATATCCACGGATGTGAATCCACAGCCTTTGAAGGCTTCCATGCCGAGTGCCTTGACTCCCGGCATTTCTATCTCGGTAAGATTTTCACACTTGCCAAACGCCTTGTTCCCTATGTTTACAACACAGGCGGGAAGAGTTACCTTGGTAACGATGGTATTCCCGTAAAACGCGCTCTTTCCTATGCTCATAACCACAACGCCCTCGATTTTCGCGGGGACGACAACCACAGCTCCGGCGCCTATATAGGTGTCAATTTCAACGTAGTCCTTATATATCGTATAGGCAAAGGATTCGTCAAAACCGTTGGAAACCTTCGTGGAATCGGGTATCGCCGCGGTAGTGGTTACGGATTTTTTCGTTTCTTCTTCTTCACCGGCGCAGGAGAACAGCGAGGGCAGAATGAGAAGTAAAGTTAAGATAATTACAAATCTGTTTTTCATAAAGACAAATATCAGTCAAGCTCGTTTTCAATCTTCGCGTCAAATGCGTCCTGAATTCTGGTGAGATTTGCGAAATCCTTTCCGCCTACAGGTTTGCCGTCCAGCTCATTGCAGGCGCAGCAGCACTTTGTTGTACTGGAAATAAGAATTTCATCGGCATCAAAAAGCTCTTCCTTCGTATATTCGCGCTCTTCAACCGGGATACCGAGTTTTCCGCAAAGCTCTATGATATGCTTGCGAGCTATACCGGGAAGAATATGGCAGTCAAGAGGGTGAGTGATGAGCTTCCCGTCTTTGAGTATGTGTACGTTGGAGTGAGAACATTCGGTAACGATACCGTCACGGATAAATACCGCTTCGCCGCAGCCGGCTCTGTCCGCCTTTTCGGAAGCCATGACATTTGCGATAAGGTTGATGGTCTTTACATTGCAGAGGGTGTAACGGTTATCTTCAACAGTGATAGCCTTCATGGGTTTGCGGCAGTCCGGGAACTTGCTTGCGCTGACATAGGCGAGGAGATTGGACTTCATGCCTTCGCCGTAAATATGGTTTCTCTTCGCGGTTCCTCTGGAAGCCTGCCAGTAGAGCATGCCCTCGGCGATATAATCCGAACGGTCAAGCATCTCGGCAAGAACGCCCTTGAGAGCTTCGCGGTCCATGGGAGGATTGATATCGACGAAACGGCAGCTGTTGTAGAAGCGGTCGAGGTGATCCTCAAGCGCGAAATACTTTCCGTCCTTGATCATTACCACGTCATACACACCGTCGCCGAAATATACGGCGCGGTCGAGCATGGGAATTTTGAGTTCTTCGATAGTGGAATATTCACCGTTGTAATACGCGACATTCTTCATGATTTAACCTCTGGATATTTTTTATAATATTTTCATATAAATACGGTATGACGATAATCAATTGTCGAAGTTGGTATATACAGCCACGCCGAAAGCCGGAAGCCTGTCGCTGAAACAGCCGTCAAGACCGATTTCGGCATTGCCGCAGCTCTCTATGCTGAGATAATCGGGCTGCGGTTTTATTGCTGCGGGATCGTACAGATATTTTCTGTAGCTTCCGCAAACTGCCTGTATGTCTATCTCACATTCCTCGGAACACTCGTTGACAATAAGGAACGAGCGTCTGCCGTTTTCGTTTTCTATCGCATAACCGCAGATGCCTTCGCCGAAGCTGACCTCATATACTTTTGCCTGTTTTGAGGACATATATCTTGAAAGAAGCTGCATCACATACCATGAAGGTCTTGCGTTTTCGGAATCCTTAACGCTGTCTCCCGGCATATAGCAGGTACCCCAGCGGTGAACTCCGTCATGGAAGGAGTCATCATTGGTCGTGTTCCAGAAATACTGCTGGTCGAACAGCAGCCAGATGAAAGAGCCCATCAGACCGCCGTTCGCAAATGCGGAATTAGCCATCGCAAGGTAATTTCCGTACCATGAGCTGTCGCGGAAGGGTTCGGCGATCTTTCCCTTTCCGGAAAGTCCGTATTCGTCTGTCCAGACAGGTTTTCCCGTCTTCTCGGCGGTACGGCGAATAAAGTCGGCGTGCTTCTTCCAGCCGTCATAATCGGTCATTATAAAGGTCTGATCCTGCGGCCATCCCTTTTCGCACCATGAATAGGTGTGAAGCGTATATATGTCAATGACGTCGTTGAGATGCTCTACGCAGTACTCAAGCTGTTTATCGTCGTATGAAGTGAATACGCCGTTGGGCCCCATGAGCTTTACCCTGTCGCGCAGACCGTATTCGATGAGCTTGTTATGGATCTTGCGGCAGCAGCGTTCATACGCTTCAAAGTCACTTATGCCTTCGGGCATATCGCCGGAACGGTAACTCGTAGGCTCGGTAAAGAGAACAAGATACTTGATGTTTGTAAGCCCGTGAACGTCGATGAAATATTCGAGCGACTTTGAAATCCATGCGGCGAGCTTGTCGCAGCACAGATCGAAATTCTCAAGCTTCGAGGTGTATTCGCGGTTGTTGTAATTCTCGTGAGCGAAATACCAGATATCCTTTGTAAACCACCAGCCCGCCTGAAGCGCGATGTCAACATTCAGCTCCTTCATGCGTTTCATCCATGTTATGAAACGTCTGGTCATGTCCTGAGAATAGTCGGGACGGTACCAGGTGCGTGCAACATTCAGCTTCATCTCGTTTACGCGGGCAAACTCGCGTTCACGTGATTTTTCGGTCATGCCTCTCGCCTCAGACACCTGCTGATAAGCGAATCCGTGGTATACTCCGCAGGAGCCGACATAATTGTCATTTATTACTTTTCCGTAATTGATTGAAAATGAAGATTTCAACACGATACCTCTTTTCTCCTTCGGAATATCTCCGAATGGAATGTATATAATACGGGATGCAAATCAGCCGAGATAGTTGATTTTATCTTTGTATCTTGCCATGACGCGGGCGTTGTACTCGTCACCGCCGTCTATGTTCGCGCTCATGAAGACGGGAGGCTCGATCCCCGCTTTGACGAATATATCGCAGGTTTCTGCAACGATGGCGTTGATGATGAAGGAGCCCGTGATCGTAGAAGTGGGAGAAACCTTACCGGCGAAGCCGTCAACATCGAGAGCGGCGTCTCCGAATATGCCGCAGTCGTCTATTACCGTGTCGCACATCTCGAAAAGACGCTTTCCGCTGCTGTGACGGGAGGAGGATTTTTCGGAATATTCAATATTTGTTATGGCAGCTGTGAAGGCTCCACGCTCGCGGGCGATCTGCGCCAGCTCGACGGTAACATTGTTGCGTCCCGATACGGAGTGGATGAATATCATATCTCCGGCGCTGAGATTTACGGAATTGGCTATGATCTTTGCGTAGCCGTCCACTCTTTCAAGCGCGGAGGTAGCTGTGATCGGAACGACGTCGCAGGTGAGGCCGGGAGAAAGAATGGGGTTGATTATAACAAGACCGCCTGTGCGGTAAAACGCTTCCTGTGCGAGTATTCCGGCATGAGTGCAGCCGAATACATAAACCTTGCCGCCGCCTGTCACCGTATCGAATATTTTCTGCGAGGCTTTGCGAATGTTTTCGCTCTGCTCATCGCGGACACGTGTAAGCTGTGATACCACTGTATCGAAAAATCTGTCTGTATAGGACATTATCTTATTTCCTCTTTGTATGATTTGGTTGTATTATTTGCGAAAGACAAGACATTCTATTTCCCAGTGCTCAAAAAACTTTTCCGTGCTGTCTGTATAGGAGAAGCTGATTCTTTTGAAGAGCAGCGTGGTGTGTGCGTCCGGAGAGTACTCACAGACTGTAAAACCGTCATCATCATCCAGCGAACGTACGAACTCCGTGAGATCATATTCCGTACCGTTTATCGTGACAACGACAGAATCAATCAGCGAGTCGAAGTGATATTCGCTGAAGCTGTCCATAAAGCTGTATTCCGAAATGTCATAGCTTTCCGGAACGGTAAAATCATAGTAGTGGTAGAGATTATAGTAGCCGGGAGCTTCGCTGTAATAACCGAAGGCATCGTAAAACTCGTCATACGTCTTTATGTCCCTGATGTATTCGGGAGCCTTATCGCTGAATCGGATCACTTCCCAGCTGCCCATTATGACACTGAGCTGTTCATTTGACAGCTCGCCCTCTCTCTCGATCTTTCCGTCTCTGATCAGACCGTAATCTTCAAGAGCCTTTTCAAGCCGCGCCGACTGATTGTAAACCGGAGCGTCGAAAAAATTCAGCGGCGTTACTGTGATGAGAAGCACGGAAGCGGCAAGCACTATGCCGGAAAGGTTTTTGTATTTTCCTTCGCGTATCAGCGACAGGACTATGAATATCAGAGCGCATACCGAGAGGGCGATGGAAATATATCTCGTTGTGGTAAGACCGTATCCGTTTACCCTTACAGCAATGGCTGCGGCCTGAACCGCAACAATGGGAAGCAGCACATATCCGCCGTACTTTTTCCATAATACGATGGGACGGTATTCGGTGTATTGCGTTACGGTATAGCTGAAGAATATGAAGAACAGCTCTGCAAACGAAGCAAACCAGTTCGGAGTTATGCTGCGGAAATTTCCCGCGATGAGAAACTTGATGCAGTATATGTAGAGAACCGCGATAAGGAGCAGATATACAGGGAAGAGAATGTAGAGAACTATAACCTTAAAAGCCTTCGGAACGCTTATATCCTCTTTTCCCGAAGGAATGCCGGCAAGACACAGGCACACGAAAACGGGACAGAAACAGAAAGCGAGAAGGGTAAAGCTCAGTTCTCCGAAATCGGAAAGCTCAACAATAAGGAAATTGACCGCGGCGAGGCATATCTCCATGCCGCCGAAAAACAGCAGGGCGACCGCGCCGGAGAAAATCACCGTTTTGATAAGCTGAGGAAATACCCTGTGGCTGTTTCCGTTCATTCTGTTGTTGAACAGGATAAGCAGGATATCCGTGATAAGCAGCGACACGGTGATTCCGATATAAGCGGCAAAATTGTAGTTTTCAAAATCGTTGAGAAGAAAATACATTGCAGCCGCGACCGGAAGCGACACAAGCTGCATCAGCAGACGGTAAGTTTTGCTTCTGTCAACGGCGTCGAACACTATACATACGCCGCATGAGCAGAGAAGCCCCGATGCTGCCGCAAGCGCTGTCCGAGCGGCCTCATCGTCATTTACTCCGAATATGATAAGCGCGATACAT
>JAZQNC010000144.1:0-13888 GCA_045627165.1 Eubacteriales bacterium | reverse complement strand
CAAACGTGGGAACACCGTAATGACCCAGAAGCTTCCAAAGTGTTCTTGTGTGCGCCTGAACGCCGTCAAGTCCGCTGATAACAAGAACGACGTAGTCAAGCACCTTTAATGTGAGCTCCGTTTCAGCCGAAAAATCCACATGACCGGGAGTATCAAGCAGTGTGATATGCATATCACCGTAATCAAATACAGCCTGCTTTGAAAATATGGTTATTCCTCTTTCCCTCTCGAGCTCGTGTGTATCAAGATAGGTATTCCGCCAGTCCACTCTGCCGAGCTTCTTGATTTTTCCGGCTGTATACAGCATCGCCTCTGAAAGAGTGGTTTTTCCCGCATCCACATGCGCAAGTATGCCGACAGTAATATTTTTCATCCGTACAAAATTCCTCATACACGATTTATATGAAGATTATAGCATATATCGTAAGAATTGTCAAATGGTATGTCCTGTTGTCTTATACGGTCTTATACGGTTTTAAGTACAAAATAACATTGTTTACTTGACCTCAGCGTCTTATTGTGATATAATTTACAAGCTGTACTATTACGATATCGGAGGACGTTTGCTGTGGCTAATCCACTTAAATACAGAAATAAAATAGCCGTTGCCGCACACCGCGGAAATTCCAAATATTATCCCGAAAACACGATGGCAGCATATCGTTCCGCACTTGAAATCAGAGCGGATCAGATTGAAATTGATATTCACATGACAAAAGACGGTGAAATCGTCATGATGCACGACGCAAAGGTTGACCGCACAACTGACGGTCACGGTCTGATATCCGACATGACGCTGGCGGAAGTCCGTTCTCTTGACGCGGGTTCATGGAAGGGCGAACAATTCAAGGGCGAGAAAGTCCCATTGTTCGAAGAGTTTCTCGAACTTCTGGCGCATCATCCCGAAATGACGGTAAACGCCGAGCTCAAGGATTATCCGTCAAATCTCGGACAGTTCGCTTTCGAATCGGCAAAAAAGTCGATAGAACTGATGGACAGATACGGACTCACCGAAAGAGCGACAATCAACACCTGGAGCGGTGAGCTGAACGAGTGGCTTGCAAATGAATATGACGGAAGGCTTCGCATTCACGCTTATTTCCCTCAGGAGCTTATGGGAGCAAATCAGAAACGCTTTGTCCTCGATTATGCCCACTGTGTATGCCTGTGGGGTACTGCCGAGAGAAAAGTACCGGACAGAAAAATCTTTGATTATGTAAAGTCATACGGCGTTGAGCCGTGGGTTTATTACTGGGATTATGATATGTCAAAGTATGATGCCGCGCTTGAAAACGGCGCAGTACTGTTCACGGACAACGATCCCGTATGGCTTATGGAATATCTGAGAAGCAAAGGTCTCCACGAATAAAAACAGATGAGGTACTAAATATGGCTGTAGTAACAATTATAGGTTCGGGTATGATGGGCTCTGCTCTTGCTTTCCCCGCAAGAGAAAACGGACACACAGTGCGTCTTGTCGGTACGCCTCTTGACCGCGAAATCATTGATACATGCATTAAAACCGGAAGACATCCGAAATTCAAACGCGACTTTCCGAGCGGTATTGAGTACTTTCAGGTTGAGGATATGGAAAGCGCTGTTGAAGGCGCTGATATGATTATCGGAGGTGTAAGCAGCTTCGGAGTTGACTGGTTCGGAGATTATGTTCTTCCCAGAATACCCGAAAATATACCGGTTCTTACAGTAACCAAGGGACTGATGGATCTTCCTGACGGAAAACTGATAACCTATCCTGCTCTTTGGGAAGAAAAACTCAGCAGACTGAACAAAAAACTGTCGCTCAACGCGGTAGGCGGCCCCTGCACAAGCTATGAACTTGTGGCGCACGATCAGACCGAAGTTTCATTCTGCGGTCATGACATTGAGACTCTGAAAAAACTCCGCGAAATAATGAGTACAGATTATTATCATATCTCGATTACCACGGATGTGACCGGAATAGAAAGCGCGGTTGCTCTGAAAAACGGTTATGCTCTCGGTATCGCTCTTACAATAGGTTTGAATCAGCGTTCATTCGGTCCCGACAGCGAGCTTCACTATAATTCGCAGGCTGCCGTGTTCGGCGAGGCTGTGCGTGAGATGAAAAAGCTGCTTGCGCTTCAGGGGGCGGATACGCTGAATAATCTGTGTGTCGGCGCGGGCGACCTTTATGTTACGGTATACGGAGGAAGAACAAGGCTTGTCGGAATCCTGCTCGGAAGAGGACTTACCATAGACGAAGCTAAAGCCGAGCTTAAAGGCGTTACGCTCGAATCTCTCGTAGTTGCCGAAAGAGTTGCACGCGCTATTCGCATAAAGGCTGAGAAAGGCGAAGCGAAATTAGAGGATTACCCGCTGCTTCTCCATGTTGATGAAATACTCAGCGGAAAAGAAGTTAACATTCCCTGGGATAAATTTACCTACACAGAAGAATAATAAAATACGGAGCAGAAATTACGTTGGATATTTTGTTTCGTGGCAGGGATTATGTATTTTCGTACAGGGCTGCCGGCATATGCGTACAAAACGGCAGGGTATTATTGCAAAAACCTGAAAATGATACCGCGTTTGCATTCCCCGGAGGTCATGTGGAATTCGGTGAAACAAACGCTCAGACGCTTGTAAGGGAGTTTCGGGAAGAAATCGGTGCGGAAATTTCTGTAGGCGAACTGAAATGGGTCGGAGAGATATTTTTTCCGTGGGACGATAAACCCTGCCATCAGATATGCCTGTACTATATGGTAGAGGTCGTTTCCGACAATATTCCGTTGGAGGGTATGTTTGTTGGTACTGAACATCTGGAAGGTCGGGGATTTAATCTGGAATATCATTGGATCCCTTTACAAAAGCTTGGAGAAATTGAACTTTACCCCGCAAATGCTGCGGAACTCATGAGCAAATCCGACTGCGGTGTACAGCACTTCGTTTACAGAGAGTGATGAGATAGGCAGTTTTCCTCTGCCAAACAAAAGCAAGATCCGCCTAAGAAGGATTTTTAACCTTTTTGGCGGATCTTTTCGTGTCAAAGAGCATCATCGCGGAACATTTCCGCAGATTACACTCTTTTATTATTCATACTGTTTTCCTTTTTATGCTTTGAGAAGAACAGCTTCTCCCGCTTTGAGAGTTATCTTTTCGCCGGGTTTGAGATCACGGAAATACCCGTTTTCGCGTATCGTCATCGGTTTGTCCGAGCTGATTACAAATGTGTTTTCCAGTATGAAGTCGCGGTTTACGAGGTACATTGAACCGTCGTCGAAGAATCCTATTACTCCGTTTTCACCATCGATAGACCTTACCGCGCCATAGCCTTCAAACCTTTCAGCTCCCGCTTCGGGCTTGCCTATATGGAATACGGCTTTAGATTTTTTATCAAACAGCCAGCGTCCGGCATCGGATATTACGGAATTTATTGATTTTACATCATACCAATGCTGCATACGTTTGCCCTCGGTGTCGCACATAGCGTTTGTCCACTGCCAGTGCTCGTCATGCGACGGCTCCCAGTATGTGAAATATGATATTCTGCGCATACCGTAGACAAGGCACATATTGACTTCCCACATCAGCTCTCCGTAGGTAAGATTGCGGTATGGTCCGTGCTCGGTAAGCAGAACAATGAGCATTGGATCTATATCATATTTGAGCGCAACCTCGCGGACATCGCGTATATTCTCAAAGAAGCCTCCGCGGTTTTCAGTCGTTTCGGCAGAGAGACGAATCAGGCGCTCGCGCTCGTCGATCGTATCATCGTTTGCGATAGCATTTCTGTTTGCGCGTCCTAGGAAATGATAATGATCATAGCTTATAAGGTGGGGATTTACCGTCCCGATGAAGTCCTCAAGATGAGACATATAGTCGGGATTTCCGAGCTGCTGAGGCGATGCGTAATTCGGGAACAGGTTTATTACCGTTTCCTTATCGGGTGAGTATTTGCGGAATGCGGACACTATCGCGCCAAGCACCGGGAATTTTGACGAATTTGGTTCATCGACTATATCCCAGCCTGTTATATTGTCAAACTCTGCGTAATCGGCCACTATTTCTCTGATGGCGGCATCTGCACCTTCAATATCATTATTTGAATATATTCTGCCTATGCGGGGGTCTCCCACTTCTGCGCGAAGTCCGTATCGAGCAAGTATCGGAAGCGCCTTCTTATTCGTTTCGGTTCCGTAATGCAGAGGCATTACGGTCATTCCGGTTTCAGCTATATCGGCAATGATCTCGGGACGGACTACGTAATCAGAAAAAGGTCCGTGGAAATAGGTTATGTCAAACTGTTTCATGTTATATACTCCTGTACTTAATCAAGATGGATCGTCTGTCCGGATTTAACGGTGTATTCAACTGTTTTTCCCGACAGATTCCTGATAGCGAAATAAATGTCAACTGCTGATGGATTGTATACGATCGTGCCGTCGAGAGAAAACTCAAGACGTCTGTATTCCGTAACATAACGGTATATGTCTCCGTTGGTCGCATACCATACAGTATCCTCATGACCGGATATTTTCTGACAGAAGTTCTCTATATAATCCCAGCCTTTATCGGTGTTTTCATTGTCAAATTCATAGGTATGTCCCCAAACATAGAACATCATTGGAGAACGCAAGCAGTCCGCGTTCAGAAAACGGTCTGTAAGATTAAACAGCTCCGGATCTGAATGATGACAGGTCGGATGAAGCAGAAGCCAATCCTCCGGAATTCCGAAAGAATGTGTTGAATTTGTGGTACGTGAATACGCTACCTTTATATTGCGGAGCACCTCGAGCGTGCGGGAATTGTACGTTCCGTATGGGTATGCCATTCCGCGTATCACTCTGCCGGTATCTGCTTCAAGGCATTTTCTGTCCTCGAGAACCTCATACATCAGATTGTCATCGGAAAGCGTTTCAAAGAAAGGATGATGAAGTCCGTGCATCGCCACTTCGTGATTCGGATAATACAGCTGTGTCAGTTCACAGTGCGCCACTCGCTTTTCGGGATCGATCTCGGCGCTGAGAGTTGAACTGTTGAGATTGAACGTTCCGTGCAGGTTATACCTGTTAAGTATAGCAACGAATCTGCGGTCCTGCTTTACTCCGTCGTCGTAGCTGAAAGTAAACGCCTTTGAACGCCCTCCGGGAAAACGCATATAAGTTGTCATTATTTACCTCCCGTTTGTCGGTAACAGTATATTGGTGTGATTTGTTTTTCGTATTTCTTCTGTCAACGGCTGCATTATACCACACATTTATTTTATTGTAAAGATATTGTCCTGTAAATTATACGCTTTTTATTCATTGCTTGACAAATTCATAAGTTTGCTGTATAATAAGTTCGGAATTGATAAGAAAAGCGAGGTGTAAAAGTGAACAAATCACTGGGAGACATATACAGAAACACCTTTTCATTCTGTCTGCTGAAGCTTGCCTTCGGCGGAATGGTAACGCTGTTGTGCCTGCTTCTGTTTATCCTGTTTTTTTCAATCGGCGTATCAATGGGTGAAGACATGGTGGGTTTGTTTCTGTTTATCTGGATAGTCGTCTCTGCCGCTCTCATCTACATGTCGGATTATTATTTCGGATACCTTTTCAAAGCCGGACATATGGCCGCCGCAGCGGATTATGTTAAAACATCGATGGTTCCCGACAGTGCGTATCAGTATTCCATTCTTCGCATAAGGAAACGTTTTTCCAACACGCAGGAATATCACAGGATCGAAAAGCTCGTACACGATTCTCTCCGTGATTTTTACGGAGTTATTGAAAAAATGAGCGCAAATCCGCCGCACGGTTTTGACGCGGTATTCAGCGTGCTGACAGGGATTCCGCTTTCTTATATCGGAAGCTGCTGCATATCCTACGCATTCTACTTCGACCGTTCCAACATATTCAAGAGTATTGCGGAGGGAACCGCAATCTTTCCGCTTGAGCATGGCAGGCTGCTCAAAAATTCAAGATTCGTTACGATAATTTCGCTGATTTCGGTAATCCTTACCTTCGCCGTAACCTTTACGGTCAGTCTTCTGATTTTCAACGCGATCGGATCGACCGCGCCTTATGCGCTTGTCATTGCGTTGATGTTCGCAATACTGTTCACAAAGCTGATCAAGAATTCATTTATCGACACTTTTATTCTGATCTCCGACATGTGCACGTATTTTTATGTTATGCCCGCCGCAAAGGGAAAGCTTACATACGGATTATTCGGAAAGCTTTGCAGTTATTCACGCGCTTTCCGTGAGCTTTATGCAACCGGAAGAAGCAACCAGGGTTACACCCAGCAGATCGACATAATTCCCGATCATCTTGTAATGCCGGACGCAGGCAGCGATAATAACTGATTAAAAAAAAGGTGCGGTTTCAGATTCCGCACCTTTTTTATGTTTTCAGATTCTTCCGAGCAGCTTCATAAGGGGAGCCGGATCGTTTGCCGTAATAAGCTTCGGTTCCTGAGCCAAAGCCTTCTTTACAGCCTCTTCGTTGTCACAGCAGTAGATGTGCATTGGTTTATTCATTCTGCGGAATTTATCGCAAAGCTCATCGCTGAGAATACCCATGGATATCCCTATTTCATCGTAATAATCATAGCTGTCGCTTTCGTATTCCTTCATCTGAAATTCCGGATAGCCCATTGTCAGCACACCGTATTTTGTTTTCAGATATTTGATGATTCTTGCGTTGAAGCAGTAGAAAAAGCATCTGTCTAGGCAGTTGTAGTTTTTTAGAACCGCTATTGTTATATCCACGGTTTCTTCGGTATATTCCTTGATCTCAACTCCGGGCATGAGCCTTGTATCTCTGCACAGTATGTCCAGCACCTCGTCAAGGGTCGGGACCTGCACTCCGGCAAATTCTTCTCCGAAGGTAAACCGTGCGTCAAGCTGACGTATTTCGGCAAAGGTCTTGTCTCTCAGATGTCCCTGACCGTTTGTGGTTCTTGCCACATTCCCGTCGTGCATGATAACAGGCACCTTGTCCGATGAAAGCCACACATCAAATTCGCTGGCGTCAAGTCCCATTGCTATTGCTTTCTCGAACGACGGCTTTGTGTTTTCCGGCGCGTAGGCACACGCACCGCGATGTCCTTCAACAAGTACGTTTTTCACAATTATTTCCCCTTTTCGTTATTCTTGAAATATTGATATAATCCGCATTTTATCATTCCGTTGTAAAGTCTGCGTATCTTATCTGCGCGTTTTCCGAAATACCTCTCGAATTCCTCATCCGACGTCAGGATATAGAGCTGCCAACGGTCAAGCGCGGAATAGGCTTTTCCCATTTTCCGGTAAAGCTCCTCCGCTGATTTTCTGTCCATCAGACGCTCACCGTAAGGAGGATTTGAAACTATTGTCCCGCGTCTTCCGCCAGTTTCGATCGTCAGAGCGTCACGGCAGAAGCATTTGATGATTCTGTCCATGCCCGCGCTTTGAATATTTGCCTGCGCGACCTTTACCATATCGGGATCTATATCCGAAGCATAGGCTTCAAACGATGTGTCCCTGATGATCAGATCATGCGCTTCCTCGCGCGCTCTGCCGAATATTCCCATCGGCACATCGTCAAAATCCTCAGCCGCAAAGCTTCGTTTTATACCGGGAGCCGTATTCGTCATAAGCAGTGCCGCTTCTATCGGTATCGTTCCCGAACCGCACATCGGATCCCACAGGAGCACATTATCTCTCGGTCTTGACAGCTTCACTATTGCCGCCGCAAGCGTCTCGCGAAGAGGAGCTTCTCCCGTTTCTGTACGATATCCGCGCTTATACAGCGGCGAGCCGGATGTATCTATCATCAGAGCCGCGCTGTCCCGAAAGATGAAAAATTCAATCTGATGCTTAGCTCCTTCCTCGGGAAGCCGGTTGAGACCGTATTTTTCGCCGAGGCGCACACATACCGCCTTTTTGATTATACTCTGACAGTCGGGAAGAGATGTGAGTTTTGACTGTATTGAATGGCCTTTAACCGGGAATGCATCGTCCTCGCCTATCCATTCTTCCCATGGCAGTTTTTTCGTTCCCTCAAAAAGCATTTCAAAGCTGTCAGCCGCAAATTCTCCCAGTTTTATATACAAATGCTCAGCCGTCCGCAAAAAGATATTGCAGCGGGCTATTGCGGATATATCTCCGGTAAACGTAACCCGTCCGTCCATTGTTGATACACGCTGATATCCGAGCGCGTCTATTTCTTCTCCTACGAATTTTTCCAATCCGAACAGACAGGTGGCAACATAAGTAATCGTCTCAGACATAATTCACCCTGAATAATAATAATTAAGAGAACAGCAACCAAATCAGAATATGATTGCTGTTCTCTATTCTATCACCGATAAATCTATTTGTCAATACAAATACCGTATACTAATCCATGGTCGTATCTATTATCGCAACGCTGACAAACAGTACCTCTATGATGACCAAAAATATGAATTTCAATTTTTCCGCCGCCTGTATAATTATCCCACAATCGGGAATGTCAGAACGACCTTGAACAGGTCTCCGTCTGTGTATATGTGCATTGTGCCTTTCTGTAATTCGGTAAGGCTCTTTGCAATGGACAATCCGAGCCCATTGCCTTCTGTATGGCGCGAGCTGTCCCCTCTCGTAAAGCGTTCAAAAAGCTCCTCTTCTGTCATGTCAAGCTCTGTGCATGAAGTGTTTTTCAACATGAATACCGCGTTTCCCATAACCTCGTCAAGCGACAGATACGCTCTGGTTCCGCTTACCGAATATTTCCTTATATTCGTGAAGAGATTGTTGAATATGCGTTCCATTCTTCTGCTGTCGGTCATGATCGTTATAGCCTTTTCGGGCTGTTTTGCGATAAGAGTTATGCCCGCTTCGCCAAGCATGTCCTCGTATTCTCCGACAAGCTGAGTAATAAACACTCCCGCGTCACAGGGAGCGAGCTGGACGTCAAGATTACCCGATGATGCCTTTGAAGCCTCGATCAGATCTTCGGTAAGGCGTTTCAGCCGTTTTGACTGACGAAGAAGCACGTCGGAATACTCTTTGATTTTCCCGTTGTCTGTCGGTTCCTGTGAAATGAGATCTGCGTAGTTTATTATGGAAGTCAGAGGAGTTTTTATGTCGTGCGATACATTTGTGATCAGTTCGGTCTTCATGCGTTCGCTTTTCATTCTCTGCTCGACCGCTTTTGACATCCCTTCACCTATTTTATTGAGATTCTGACCGTGAAGCCTGACCGCACCGAACATACCGGCGGTATTTATTTTGTAACCGAGATTACCATCGGCAAGCGCTTTTCCGCCTTTTTCGATTGTGCGAAGCGAAATAAACCACCAGAGTATAAGCGGTGTTGTGATAAGCTTTTCTATTACCCAGAACACAAGATAGTTATCCATCTCGGACCATGCAAGACCGATGACTATGAATTCCACAAGCGTTATGACAGCTATTATCACAACTATCTGCCATATCATTGGCAATGAAGACAGTATCTTCATGTTAAACTTGTGAATTCTGCATATTCCGCGCCAAATCGCTTTAAGTATACGCCATATCAATTTCAGACAAAAACATATCAGCGTGTTGCTTATCAGCGTTTTCTGCTTGATTCTTGCCGACAGACTCATGCACCAGCCAAGCAACTTGCTGAGTATTATGAGGCTGCTCACAGATATGGTTATAATTATCAGCGGTATGGAACCTGCCGAACAGTGCAGTATCTCATAAGCAATACAAAGAACGAATACCGCAATGCTTATTACTATTGCCGTAAATATGTCAAACGGTACGCGATTCAGATATCCGGGACGTACTTCTTCGCTGTCCGGTACTCTCGCGCTTACACACATCAACGAAACAAACAGTAATACCGACAGCAGCAGCGATACGGCAGCAGCGACAACAGCCGTATATCTGTATGTATAGCTGAGCTGTGCCATCGTGTTCATCATTACGTATTCGTCGTTGAAATCGCTTCCCTGACGCTGATATGCACGTACAAGATAAGTAATATACCGCGAAACCTTGCCGTTATCCTCAGTATCCGCTTCGGATTGGTCTATGACACCTTCGTGTTGGTATACGACCCCGCTGATAACTGCCTCATCTCCTCCGGCATCATATAAAACCGTATAGGAAAATTCGGCAAGCTCCGCATCCCCCTCGCTGTAATTAGTGCTGGTATAAATCCTTTTATCTGAATTATCAAAAACCGCGTAGGAAACACTGTTTCCACTTCTGTAATTGGCGACATGTTTAACATTATGTACCATATCCAACATCAGTTCGTAACCGTCCGACTCCATGGCAGGCTTTGCCATGAGCATAAATACCGCGTCTTCGTCCTCGCATGAATATATATCAAAATACACAAAACATCCTATAGCAACAGAGGACACCGCCAGAGACAGTATTGATATCACGCAAAGAATAAAAATAATAACCTTTCCGCCTACAGTACGGAAGAAATCAGTCAGCACTCCGTATTTTTTCATTTCATTGCACCTTTCTCACATTTCATTAACCGTCTATTTTGTAACCCTGACCAAATATAACCTTGATGTATCTCGGCTCAGCCGGATTTATCTCAAGCTTTTCACGAAGGTGCCGAATATGAACCGCTACCGTATTCTCGGCTCCCATGGGCTTTTCATTCCACACTTTTTCGTATATCTCCTTCGGAGAGAATACTTTTCCGTGATCCCGCATGAGAAGGCGGAGTATGTCGAATTCTTTCGGAGTAAGTGTAACTTCATCTCCGTCGAGCGTAACTTTTTTGGTACTGTCGTTCAGCTCTATACCGCCTATCATATAACTGTCATTTGACGTCGTACCGCTTCCAAGCTGAAGGTATCTGCGAAGCGAGGAACGCACTCTCGCCTGCACCTCAAGCGGATTAAAGGGCTTCGTTATATAATCGTCTGCTCCGACATTCAGTCCGAGTATTTTGTCATAATCCTCGCTCTTGGCAGTGAGCAGTATAACCGGAATATTGCTCTCACGCCGTATTTCTGAAAGCGCGGTCATTCCGTCCATTATCGGCATCATTATGTCCAACAGAACAAGCTGTATACTTTCGCTTCGGATTATTTCCAGAGCGTTTTTTCCGTTATACGCCTCGAATATTCTGTATTCCGGAGATGATAGGTAAATCTTCAGGGCGTTTACTATATCCTTTTCATCATCGCAAATCAGTATATTTGTCATCTGTCAGCCTCCTCGCTTTTGTTGTTAACATTATACAGCAAAGCGTCATTAAAAGTAAAGTGTCTGTTTCATTAAGATTTGTTTAAGTAAAAAACACAGGCAACATCAGCTGTCTGTGTCTTATTATCTGCAGATATCCTTACTTCTTTCTTCCGATTTCTTTTACCGGGATATCGCTGAAAGCATTATCGGCAAAATGCCCTGTCGATATATCATAGCCCGCTTCTTCGGCGGTCTTGTACTCGGGATTGTTTTCCACATCGGCGTATCTTAATACAGACTGCGCATACCATGGGTGACGTCCCTGACTGTCTATGATCACATTGTTTTTTACAGATGAATACGAGGGATTGCAGGGGAAATCCGGATCGTCATATTTTGCAAAATCCGTTGTAACCCTTGCAAGCAGCGGATATCTTTCTTTCCATATTTCAGTCCGATACGGCGATTTTTTCAGAATAGCCCAGTGACCAGAATTCGGATTCTTTACTGCCGCCCTTGCCCATCCGTCATTGACAAAACCGTCGCGGTTACGGTCGTCATAGGATATCGGAGTTCCGCAGTTTATTATTACATTGTTCTCTATTTTATTCTCACGTCCGCCGCCGGCAAGAAATCCGTTTTTGCGCACGTCAATCAGAACATTCCCGTATGCGGTCTGACCTGATAAACCGTCATCCCAGTATATACCATCCGGCCGGAAATTGCCTGTGCCTATACGCTCAAGAATGTTGTAGCGTATTACGGTTCCGTTTGCCGCCCAGTCATATCCCGCGTATATTGCACCGGCGTCGCTCGATTGCAGCACTACATCATGAATATAGTTATACTCAATAATATGTTCGTTGCCGTGGTATCCTACCGCCATGTGAGGAGAGCCGCAGATTTCGTTGTGATCGGCAATGTTTCCGACTCCGCCGAGACTGATCCCCGACTGGTAGGTCAGGTAAACCTCGGATATATCGTGTATATAATTGTTTGTGACGCGGTTTCTTCCCGCGGTCAGGGTATCACGCTCGCCGCCGTTTACCGATATTCCGCCGCGGCCCGTATGCATTATCTCGCAGTCGGCTACCGTATTTCCGTAACCGCTGACATATATGGCGTTTCCGCCGATGCAGCTTACGGTTATTCCCTTGATTGTCATGTCGTTTCCGCTGCAGATCAGCGCGTCGCCCATCGTACATTTAAGCGTAAAGCCTTCAAAGGACATATTTGCCGTATTTTCAAAGCTTACAAGCGGTTCGCTGCCGCAGCAGAAATCGAGAACATCCGCGCCCTCGCAGGGATAAAAATACAGTTTTCCTCCCTCACGGTCAAGATACCATTCTCCCTCACGGTCAAGCTCTTCCGGGACATTGTAGAAATAATAGTTCGCTCCCGCTTTGCAGCCGTATCTGCTGACATATTCCGGATACACGAGCCGGTTATCTGTATCTGCTTTTTTTACCGGAGTGGAAGAATCAGCCCAGTCGTGGTAAAAGTAGCCGAACATCCAGGCTTTTTCGGGATCGCGCCATCCCTTTATCCTGGCGTTTGTATCACGATCGATGACGTAGGTACCACCGCGCTGATTGCGTCTGTTTCCCCATCCCGCAAAATAGTTCTGTTCGGGAAATTCAGCTACATCTCCAACGTCCATTACCGCTGATATTTTCAGAAAGCCCTCGTCCGGATACCGCGCGACGGTCATTCTTCTGTCGGCGCAATAACATTCGCATCTGCTGCCGGGCTTTTTGCTGTCATAGTTCGCTGAGGTCTCGTAGCTTCCTATCGGCTGCATTTCACCCCAGTCGGAAAAGCTCAAACCTAATTCAGTCAGATCAGCCATATATATACGGTCGGCAATTTCGTTTTTGAAGCGCGAATACATATCGCCGTTCGGCTGCTTCCATTTGCTTTTATCTATGCTTATGCCGCCGTGAATCACCGCACCGCCTTCGCCGATAAAGCTGACGTTACACTTCTCCGAGCAGTCATCGCCTGTAAAGCGAAAATCCGCGGGAGAATATATTCCCGATGGAACATATACATTCAGCTGCCGCGGAACGTCGTTTCCTTTCAGAACCGCCCTTACAGTCTCTCTTGCCTCCGAAATATCAGCCGCGATATATGATCTGCTGCCGTCTGTTATTTTTACCATTATATCTGCTCCCCGTATCATATCAGATTTGATAATAAGAAAATCCCATCTTTGCGCTTAATCCGTTACCGTCCGTTTTCTGAATTATACTACGCATGACATATTTTGTCAATCTTATATTAAATTTTGTTATTGACTTATTACAATTATTGCGGTACAATGATATCATGCAGTGTATATGCACTGTTATACCGTTGTTATGAAAGGATATTATGCTTTATGGAAAATATTGAATATAAACTCGTATCTTCACTCGTGAAGTGCTTTACAGATACGGAAATCTCTTCGCTTGAGGAATTCAGGAGCGGTTCAGCTCTGCGCGGAGAGCGATACTGCTATCAGCTCTGCTGGAGAAGCACAAACCCGCGTCTTGACGCGAAGTATACAGCGTTTCTCAGAATCGAATCGCCGTTATCCGATTATATCAGCGCCCAGTCGGTCGAATCTGTAAGTGTACGCTTCCCTGCTTATAAGACACGCTATGATGACAATTACCTCAGACTCACTCCAGGTCTCTATCCCGATCTCATGATTCCCGTAACTTCCGATAAACAGCTCTACATTGTTTACGGAGACACCCGTGCGCT
>JAZQNC010000143.1:0-4296 GCA_045627165.1 Eubacteriales bacterium | reverse complement strand
GGTGTCATACCTGCCATGATCTCGATATCCTCGGTGGCGGCGTCTTCCATGACGTCGATAGCGTCGTCAACCGTAACGATACCGACCAGACGGTTTTCCTTATCCACCACGGGGAGAGCCAGAAGGTCGTATTTTTTTATCTTTGCCGCCGTGTCCTCCTTGTCATCGAGAGTCTCGGCGGAAACCACGTCGGGGTCCATGACGTCTCCCACGAGAGCCTCGGCGGGGGATATCATGAGCGTCACCGCGTCAACGTAGCCGATAAGGTGACGGCGGTTGTCGGTAACGTAGCAGGTGTAGACCGTTTCCTTTTTCGTCGCGGTGGAACGGATGTGCTTCAGCGCCTCGTATACCGTGATTTCGGAGCGGAGATCCACATACTCCACCGTCATCACGCTGCCCGTGCTTTCCTCGGGATATTTCAGCAGCTCGTTTATCGCCGCGCGTTTTTCTCCGGTCACATGCTTGAGCATACGCGACACGAAATTCGCCGGCATCTCGTCGATGATATCGACCGTATCGTCCACGAAAAGCCTGTTCATCACGTCGCTGAGCTCGGTATCGGTAAAGCGGTCTATCAGTGTCTTTTCGTCTTCGCTTTCCATTTCGACGAAGACCTCGGCAGCGATCTCCTTTGAAAGCAGACGGAACACCAGTATCATCTGTGCGTCGTCAAGCTCGGAAAGAAGTCTCGCTATGTCCGCGCTTTCCATCGTGTCAAGCTGACTGCGCAGCGCGCGGAAATCCTTTGCGTCAATGAGGGCGGCTGCGTCCTCAAAAGAAAAAACCTGTTCCATGTGTAATTCTCCTCTTTTCTGAAATAATAAAAACACGAAAACGCCGGTCGTCTCCGGCTGACTCCCGCCAACGGGAAGGGATAAAGGGAAAAAAGAGGGAAACAGATCCTCGGGTGCTCCGCGGCGCGAATGCGCCGGGCTCATCCGACAAGCACAAGTCTGTTCTTTTACGCGGAAAAGGTATGCATATTGTATGATGTGGGCTTATCCGAAGCTTCGCCTTCGGTCACGGCTTTATGCCCTGCGGCACGAACGCGGAACCATGCGGATACGCGCTTTGCATAAGCACGCCTGTTCTGCATAAAGGAACGGGTGTACTTCGACTGCCTCCTGCGTCCATGCCTTTCACCTCACAGTATTTCTGAAATAATCACGGCAGAGCCGGCGGCGTGCCGGCAGAACCGATACATCATATTATAACACCGCCGATAGGGAAAATATATCTTATTTTGTTAAATCGGCGCAGAAAAGCCCTTCCGTCTGAACGGAAGGGCGGAGTGCCGGCCGCCGGATACCGGCATAATCAGCCGAGCTCGAATTTCGGAGCCTCGCTTTCGCAGTATATGCAGCGGTATATCTTGTTTTCGGGATCGGTGAGACGGAACTCGTGTACAAGCTCCTGTTCGCAGGAGGTTATGCAGCGGGGATTCCTGCACCTGATGACTCCGGTTATCCTTTCGGGAAGTCTGAGCTTTTCGCGCTTGAACAGCTTTCCGTCGCGGATTATGTTTACCGTGATACCGGGGTCGATATAGCCGAGAACGTCAAAATCTATGTCTATGACCTGACCTATCTTGATTATGTCCTTTTTTCCCATTTTGCTGCTCTCGGCGTTCTTGATCATCGCCACCGTGCAGTCCAGCTTGCCCAGTCCGAGAATATCGTATATCTGCACGCTCTTTCCCGCGGTGATATGATCGAGAACTATTCCGTCCTTTATCTGTCCGATAATCATACGTTGACCTCCAGAAGCTTCAATATCAGCGCCATGCGCATATACTTTCCGTTGAGCACCTGCTTGAAATAGCAGGCGCGGGGATCGCTGTCAACCGCGACAGATATCTCGTTTACACGGGGCAGCGGGTGAAGTATGGAAAGGCTTTCCTTTGCGTTGGTCAGCTTTTCGGGAGTGAGGATGTAGCTGTCCTTGTGTCGGAGGTAGTCGGCCTCGTTGAAGAAGCGTTCCTTCTGCACTCTGGTCATGTAGAGGATGTCGAGAGAGGGCATTGCCGCGTCAAGACCGGTGACCTCGGAATATGGGATATTCTTCTTTTCAAGCACGTCGGAGATTATATAGCGCGGCACTTTCAGCTCCTCGGGAGAGATAAGCACGAACTTCACTCCCTCATAGCGCGACATGGCGCTGATGAGAGAATGGACGGTGCGTCCGAATTTCAGGTCGCCGCAGAGTCCCACGGTGAGATTTTCAAATCCGCCCTTTTCGCGGTAGATGGTCAGCAGGTCGGCAAGAGTCTGCGTCGGGTGATTGTGTCCGCCGTCGCCCGCGTTGATGACCGGAACTCCCGCCGTTCTGGTAGCCACAAGAGGCGCGCCCTCCTTGGGGTGACGCATCGCAATGATGTCGGCGTAGCAGCCCACAGCGCGTACCGTGTCGGATACGCTCTCGCCCTTCGCGGCGGAGCTTGAATTAGCCTCGGAAAAACCTATCACGTTTCCGCCCAGCTCGTACATCGCCGCCTCAAAGCTGAGACGTGTACGGGTGGAAGGCTCGAAAAACAGGGTAGCAAGTTTTTTGCGTCTGCAGCTTTCCGCGTATTTGTCGGGATTATCTATGATATCAAGAGCAGTCTGTATTAGTTCATCTATCTCGGACGTGGAAAGCTCCATTATGTCGATAAGATTTTTCATGCGTTTTCTCCCTTTGAAGCCGCGCCGGTTATCCAGCTCTCGTCGGAGGGATTTGCGCGGAAGGCTCTGAGACGGGCGATATCCTCGGGTCTGATGTAGCCTTCATCGGCGGCAACCTCGGCGATAACATCGAAATCGGTGAGGGAGATATTCCTTACGTTTGCCTCGGCAAGGCGGTCAAGTCCCTTCTGCATACCGTAGGTGAAGATGCTGGCGATACCGAGCACCTCCGCTCCCGCTTCGCGGAGCACGTTCACGACCTCGATAACGCTTCCGCCGGTGGAGATAAGGTCCTCGACAACGACGACCTTCTGTCCGGCTTCGAGCCTGCCCTCTATCTGATTCTGTCTGCCGTGATCCTTTGAGCTTCCTCTGACATATCCCATTGGGAGACCGAGCAGATGCGCGGTGATGGCGGCGTGAGCGATACCCGCCGTGGAGGTTCCCATAAGCACTTCAACCTCGGGATAATTTTCCCCTATGAGCGCGGCGAGACCGTTTTCAACGCCGGTGCGTACCTCCGGCGCGGTGAGCGTGAGGCGGTTGTCGCAGTAAATCGGGCTCTTGATTCCGCTTGCCCATGTGAAGGGCTGATCCGGTCTGAAAAATACGGCTCCTATGGAGAGCAGATCCTTTGCGATAAGCTTTTTCATTTCGGTACTCCTTTATGTTATATGTATGTGTGTTGGCTGATTTTAGTGTATTATGAGACACTCTTCCTCTTTCGCCGGAGAGCGCTTCGCCCTTTCCCGGCAGGGAAAGGTTTCACTTTTTATATGTTATCCGATAAAATCCCTTACGCATCTTCTGTATGCTTCGACGGGATCGTCGGCGGCGGTTATCGGTCTGCCGACAACTATGAAGTCCGAGCCTGTCTCCCTTGCCTTTGCGGGAGTGGTGACTCTCTGCTGGTCGCCCACCGCGCTGTCGGCGAAGCGTATGCCCGGAGTCACTGTGAGGAAGGCGCTTCCGCAGGTCTCATGCACCTTTCCCGCCTCGAGGGGAGAGCATACCACGCCGTCAAGTCCGGCGGTCTTTGCGTTGAGGGCGTACTGCATTACAACGTCGGGAAGAGCCTTGCCGATGAGAAGCTCCTTCTCCATTCTTTCCTGGTCTATGGAAGTGAGCATTGTGACCGCGATGAGAAGAGGTCTGGTGCCGTCGGGTCTGGTAAGTCCCTCGACTGCGGCGCGCATCATGTCTATGCCGCCTGCCGCGTGAAGATTGCAGATATCCACGTCGAGACCGGAAAGCACGCTCATGGATTTCTTTACGGTGTTGGGGATGTCGTGAAGCTTGAGGTCGAGGAAAATCTTATGTCCGCGGCGCTTTATTTCACGGACGATCTCCGGACCCGCGGAATAGAAAAGCTCCATGCCTATTTTCACAAAGGGCTTTTCCTCGGTGAATTTATCAAGAAATGCGTAGGTCGCCCCGGCTCCCGCGAAATCGCAGGCAATAATAACGTCTCTGTTCATTACAGTGCTCCTCCTATAATATCACTAAGGTTGTTTATCCCGTATCTGTCCATGACCGCGGGAAGCTCCTCGATAATCTTTTTGCAGACGAAGGGTTCGGTCAGATTCGCTGCGCCCACTTCGACCGCCGTCGCCCCCGCCAGCATCATTTC